>NZ_JBFRLK010000128.1:0-252 GCF_041469805.1 Vibrio sp. 10N.286.48.C11
ACAATACAGATTTCTTAGGCGATATAGCGCTTGATTGGGCGGGACTCTCCACCATTGGTATGGTCGTTTCAATTCGTCAAGAAGGTGATAAGCCAGCAGAAAGAATGCAAATCAAGCACTACATAAGCTCAGCAAAACTAACGGCTAAAGCTTTACTAGAGAGCACGCGAGCACATTGGAGCATTGAAAGTGTGCCGCAGGCACTGAAGTTAGCAGCATAAGGAGATGCTATGACTTAAGGCATAAGCTCAG
>NZ_JBFRLK010000129.1:0-410 GCF_041469805.1 Vibrio sp. 10N.286.48.C11
ACTACGTAGAAAGGTCGCTGCCGTATCCGCCGATGGAGCATATGACACAAAAAATTGCCACGAGACTCTGAAAAATAAAGGCTGTACTCCGTTAATACCGCCTCGAAAGAATGCAGCTCTTTGGGAAGACGGTCATCCCAGAAACAAAGCGGTAATGGCTCTGAGAGATGGAACAATATCGGAATGGAAAACAGAGTCTGGTTATCACTATCGTTCAATATCTGAGACTGCTATGTCCCGATATAAAGGACTAACAAGCGATAAATTGAGCTTGAGATGTTACAACGCTCAAGTGGGCGAAATCATGGCGAATGTCAAAGCGATTAACAAAGTCATAGGACTAGGTATGCCCGTTAGAAGCTAACGGCTAGCTACATATGGTGTCGTTGATCTTCAAGCTGATTTGATCA
>NZ_JBFRLK010000130.1:0-225 GCF_041469805.1 Vibrio sp. 10N.286.48.C11
GGCGTTGTTGATCAAATCAGCTTGAAGGTCAACGACGCCATATGCGACTCATCGTTAGCTTCGAACAGGCATGCCTAGTCCTATGACTTTGTTTATAGCTTTGACATTCGCCATGATTTCACCCACTTGAGCGTTATAACATCTCAAGCTCAATTTACCGCTGGTTAGTCCTTTATATCGAGACATTGCGGTCTCAGATATTGAGCGATAGTGATAACCAGACTC
>NZ_JBFRLK010000131.1:0-5728 GCF_041469805.1 Vibrio sp. 10N.286.48.C11
TAGGTTCATGGGGCGTTTACAGAAGAACAAGGAAAACGCCTTGTTTTAGTGACAGAGAAACAAATTCGTATTGACCCAATATTTAGTAACTTAAAGCTGTTACATCGTTACTCTGGTTTGCATACCATCACTAAAGCGCAAAAGTCTGTTCTCGGATTTATACAACGTAGACAGAAAGTACAATTACGCGAAATCTCCGACCACTTAGGACTGTCTGAGCATGAAACTCTGATATCAACACTCTGTTGGCTATCGTCAGGGAGAGTTAATACTGATATTAGAAGCTCTGATTTTGGTTTGAATAGCTACGTTTGGTGTTAGGTATGACGTCAGATTTTGATGACGTTTTTGGTTTCATTGATGAAATGGAAGCTTCTGCCAACGAAGCGGAATTAGTAACCCAAATACCGAGTGATTTATTTGAAGAAGATAAATCGTATCTCCCTTCCATTGATACCTATCCTGTAAAAACTCAACAAGAAGTATTACGACGTCTTAAAGTCATTCAATTTACTGAAAAACGTCTAAAAGGTGGGTGGACAGAAAAAAATCTTGTACCGATTTTAAATCAGGTTGAACAAGAGCTAGGGCTATCTCCACCGAGTTGGCGAGTTCTTGCCGGCTGGAAGAAAATGTATTTTGAATCAGGGAGAGCCGTTCTTTCGCTCATTCCTAAACACGCCCAAAAAGGAAATAGAACCGTTCATACAGATTCACAGTCGCTCATTGATGAAGCGATTGAAAAAAAATACCTGACTAAAGAGCGTTTAAGCGTTGCAGAGGCTTACCGCTATTACAAAAGCCGAGTAATTAAAGCCAATCAAGAAATAGTCGAAGGCAAAATCAAGCGAATTAGCCAAAGAGCATTTTATGACAGAGTGAATAGTTTACCACCCTATGATGTTGCAGTGGAAAGGTATGGAAAGCGATATGCAGATAGAGAGTTTCGTTCCGTAGGCCAGCAAATAGAGGCGACGAAACCGATGGAGTACGTTGAAATTGACCATACTCCAGTCCCTGTCATACTGATTGATGATGAATTGGATATTCCATTAGGTCGCCCATATCTAACCATGCTCTATGACAGGTTTAGTAAGTGCATCGTCGGCTTCAGCGTTAACTTTAGAGAGCCTAGTTTTGATTCCGTCAGAAAAGCACTATTAAGTACTTTGCTAGACAAGCGCTGGGTAAGCGAAAAATATCCCTCAATAACAAATGATTGGCCATGTCATGGAAAAATAGACTATCTGGTCGTTGATAATGGTGCCGAGTTTTGGAGTGATAGCCTAGAGGACTCTTTGAGACCTTTGGTGTCGGATATTCAATACAGCCAAGCTGCCAAACCGTGGAGAAAGACCGGTATAGAAAAGTTATTTGATCAACTAAACAAGGGGTTGGTTAACGCTCTGCCTGGAAAAACATTCACAAATCCCACTCAGCTTAAAGATTACGATCCTAAAAAAGAGTCTTCCGTTAGAGTTTCTGTATTTATGGAGTTAATACATAAATGGGTTATCGACCGCTATCACATGGACTCTGATAGTCGAGAAAGGAATGTTCCTTATCATAAGTGGAATGAATCGAAATGGCTTCCAAATTTCTACCAAGGACAAGCTGCGGACGAGTTACGTATTGAGTTGGGGTTGTTAAGGCACCGGACGATAGGGATCGCTGGGATAAGGTTGCACAATTTATGCTATCAATCGGATGAGCTCATAGAGTATCGAAAATACAATTCGGTTAATTCACAAGGGAAACTCTTCGTCAGGACAAAAACCGATCCGTCGGACATAAGCGCTATCTACGTTTTTCTTGAATCAGAAAAGAAATACATAAAAGTCCCAGCGGTTGATAACAGTGGGTATACCAATGGACTTTCGTTGTTCGAACATGAGCGAATTCAAAGAGTGCGCAGGTTGAATACCCGAAGCCTCGTCAATGAAGAGTCTTTAGCCGATACCTATCTCTATATGGAAGCTCTTATTGAAGGGGAAGCTGAGAGAATGCGTAGTTCTAAAAACAAAAAGCTCACCCAACCTAAAACAGGGAACACTTCTAAGATTGCAAAATACAGAGATGTTGGCACGGAAGGACCTGGCTCAATCGTTAGAAAAAATGAAAGCAGTAATTCAGCATTAAACGTTGTTAGTACTCAACTATCATTGGACGATGATGATCTTGAAGAGATAGAGGGCTACTAATCGTGAATTTTACTTCCATGCAGTGTGAACAATTGAAAGCCTACGATAATTGTTTTATTGAGTACCCCGAAATTACGGAGATCTATTCGATATTTGACCAACTTCGCTTTAATCAATTACTAGGCGGTGAACCTGAGTCATTCCTATTAACAGGCGAATCGGGAAGTGGAAAAACCGCTTTGATCAATAACTACCTTTCACGCTTCAATACAGGAACGAGTTGGTCCAAGCAAACAGTCCTAAGTACCCGAATTCCTAGTCGAGTAAATGAACAAAATACTCTGACTCAATTTCTCGTTGATCTGGACTCAAAATCAGGAGGACGTTCAGTACGAAAGAGAAATGAAATTGCACTTGCTGAAGGAGTGGTAACTCAGTTAAAACGTAAATCTGTCGAGCTCATTATTGTTAATGAGATTCAAGAGCTTGTGGAGTTTTCGACTGCGGATGAAAGACAAACCATCGCTAATACATTTAAATATATCAGTGAGGAAGCCGGTGTATCCTTTGTATTGGTTGGAATGCCTTATGCTGATGTTATCGCGAAGGAGCCGCAGTGGAACTCTCGATTGAGTTGGCGCAGAGAAATCAATTATTTTAAATTGCTTCAGGTTGAAAGTGACGCGAAAAATACCAACACTCAATACAGTATTGATGCTAAACAAAAGAAACACTTTGCTAGATTTGTGGCTGGACTAGCCTCTAGAATGGGCTACGAGCCAACGCCAATACTGACTAAGAATGAAATTCTATATCCCTTGTTTTCAATGTGTCGTGGAGAGTGTCGAAGGCTCAAGCACTTTTTGAAAGATGCCATGATAATGAGCTTTAAAGAGAACAAAAGTACGTTGAACAAAGAAGTACTATCTAGGACATTTATACTGAAATTCCCCTATTTGGAGAACCCATTTGAATGTTCATTAGAACAGGTGATGTTAGAGCAAATAGATAAAGGTTCAGCGTACAATATGAGAGCGATTACAGCAGAGGATAGGATTCTCGCCCCCCGATTTACAGATGCATTACCGCTGAGTACGTTGCTAAGTACAAGTAGCCTGAAAGTATAAAACTGCGATGTTGATAACCAAATCATTGAGACGCTAGTTTTTCCAGCAACACCGCCTTCTCTTCATCACTCATTTTATCAATGGCGCACGCTAGCTCAGCGCTCAATTCGCTCCTACAGAAAAAGTAGTTTAGCGGCACATCTAACTCTTCAGCCATACGTTCAAGCGTACCAATATCAGGTACATGCCTGCCTTTCTCGTAATGATTCATACGACCGCTAGCAGAACTCTGCTCCATACCAATTTTCACCCCTAAATCTTTTTGGGTGATCTTGGCTTTTTTACGCGCAGCTTTGAGCCTCGCAGGGATGGGGTTGTCTTTTTGCACTTACACATTTCTTTTCAACCTTTAGATAACTTAGATTGTCTAAGTTTTACTGATTTTTGTATACTTAGCAATCCTAAGTTTTTATTGCCTGTAAGAGTCACATGAAGAAAGTAACCAGAATTAACCCTCACATGTTTAACCTATTGATTGAGAAAGGGATGGATAATTTCTCCGTCACAGACGCTAGGGATGCTTTGCTAAACAGTGCTTCAACCTTCTCGAGTAAGGACGACGCTCGAAAGTATGTTTATAAGCAACTTCTATCTTTTGAGGAGAAAGGCTGGCTTTCTGTTATTGGGGTTCGCAGAGACAAACGCTACCATCAAACTAACGAATTCAAAGCGCTCACAATTGAGCCTAGATCGGGTCGAAATAGGAAAGCTAAGGTCGACTCAACGGATATTCAAATTCCAGAGTGCTCTCTAAATGCACTAGAGCGAGAGAAGAAACAGCATGAAGGTGAGCTGGCGATTACTCTAGGCGAGATTGAGGAATACCAATCGTTGTTAGCGCGTTTCCCAAACAACAAGCAAGATATGCAGCCGCTATTTAATGCAGCAAGAGAACGCTCAGCCAAGCTATTAGGCAGAATTAATGCACTAACCAACTGGATGCAAGTCGCCCAAAGTAAGGCTCCTCAATGTTAAGAGCATGGCAAGCCGAGTGTGCAGATCAAGCTGTCGAGAAATTCACTTCAAACAAGCATTCACACTTCTTCTGCCAAGCGACTCCTGGAGCGGGTAAAACCGTTATGGCCGCCGAGGTTGCGAGTCGGTTATTTGAAATAGGCATGATTGACTTAGTGCTGTGCTTCTCGCCCTCTCTGACTGTTGCTGAAGGGATGCAAAAGACCTTTTCATGGAAGCTCGAATGTTCCTTTAATGGAGGTTTGGGTTCTCTTGGAGGCTCTTACACCTACCAATCAATCCGTTTTTTGGATGAAAACTTTTGGTACACCGTCAGCAAATATCGAGTTTTAGTCATATTTGATGAGATCCACCATTGTTCGTTTGATGACGAGGGGCGGTCAAATTCATGGGGGCTAGAAATTGTTTCTAAGATCCAAGGCTTTGCTCGTTACACTCTGGCGCTGTCGGGCACGCCTTGGCGTTCTGACCGACTACCGATCGTCATGGCTGAGTATTCTGATCCTGAAGGCAAGGTTGTTTGCGATTATCAATACGGCTTGCAACAGGCAGTTGAAGATAAGGTATGCCGCCGCCCTAAAATCGTTTTAATCGATAATGAACACCTGAGCGTTAAGGCTGGCAGTGACAATCAACACTTCGCCTCTATTCTTGATTGCCTTAAACAATCCGATGTCTCTTACCAAAGCGTCATTCACAACGAAGACGCTATGAATTACATACTAAATAGCGGTTGCCAAAAGTTAGAGCAGATAAGGCAAGAGTCCCCAAGTGCTGGAGGCTTGGTGGTCGCCTCTTCTATTAAGCACGCTAAAGACATTCAAAAGCGACTTGTTGAGCACTTTAATCAATCAGCATGCATAGTGACTTATCATCATGATAATCCGTTACATGAAATTGAGTCCTTTCGTCACTCAACGGTTCAGTGGATAGTGAGTGTTGGGATGATAAGTGAAGGAACGGATATCCCTCGGCTTCAGGTTTGTTGTCATATGAGCTCGGTAAAAACGGAACTGTACTTCAGGCAAGTGCTTGGAAGGATATTGAGAGTTAATGATTCACCCAACCAAGAAGCATGGTTGTATACCTTCGCTGAAGAAAATTTGATTGGGTTTGCTGAAAGAATTGAGCAGGATATTCCTGATAGCTGCTTGTACATTAAACAAGAGAATAATGTGCCGAGCGCTACTGATGAAAAGCACCTGACACCGAGTACCGTGTCGGGAAGCGTTCAATCTGATCGACCTCACCCAAGCCTACTTAATTGGGGAGAAGCTTCAGATGTTATCAACTCAAATAATGTAGGACTCACTTTAGCTTTGGATGAGCTGAGATTAGGTCAATTTAAGCAGAGGGTTATTGCAGCGTTCACTTAAACTGTAGTAACTCATATTAGATCTTACACATCGGCTTGTTAGTCACGACTAGATCGTACAAGCCGACTTGTTGAAATCGTAACTCATTCTTGTCGGATAGGCGGCACCT
>NZ_JBFRLK010000132.1:0-36627 GCF_041469805.1 Vibrio sp. 10N.286.48.C11
CTAATTTAGGCAACAACGCCCTCTAAAGCTACGCAACTAATTTATGACAATAAAATGACGTAGATATTTTAATCAAGTTTGATCGAAAATTAAAATAGAGATATTATAATTTTTCAAAAAGTCATGTATCACACCGTATATCATAGTCATTGCTAATGGATGTTTCCATGTTATTGATTTTAAATATAGATATTTAATAAGCAGTTACAACTTGGCTTTAAATTGGTCATTACTCAATACCTAAGAAGACACCATCTATTAAATGGAACGAGTGCGAATCAAGGTTCCACGGTTCATTTTTTAAATTCTACTAAGATTCTGCGCATAGGTTTGTGCGTTAAATTGTTATCAGCGTAATGGATACAGACTTAAGGAATTGACAGGAACGTCTTTACCTCTGTGTTTTTGTGCTTTTATTTTGGAAATATCGAGTGGCTGAACCAGCAAAAGACATTAATTCGATCTACGCTTCATATAACTTAACTGAACATCAGTATATCGAAATGACAGAGAATGAGTCTTATACACAAGTGAAAAGTAAGTGGTTAGTATTTCAATCAAAGCGAGTCAACGATACCGAACATTTTGTTGGTAAAAAGCAGACAGGTTTAGAAGCGAAAGCGATATGAAACGTCTCGTTTTTGTTAGCTTGCGCGGTGGTTGTGGCTCTACGACTATTACTGCGAATCTGTCTCAGGCTTTAGTGAAGATCAATAAGCAAGTACTGGCGATAGATGCTTCACCAGAGAATTTAATGGGGCTTCATCTAGGCCTCATTAATGACGAGCACGACGGGTGGGCAGCAAAAGTGTTGCACAATCTTTCCTTATTTGAAGCTGGTTACCAGAGCCCACAAGGCGCGGTGTTCCTTCCCTTCGGTCAGTTGCCCTCCAAACAACAGAATCAATTCGAACAGAATAGAGCTCAGTTCCTGAACTCATTAGTTGAAACCACGTTAAATGCGAGCGAAGAGCAGGGTGAACAGTGGCAATTGTTCCATTCGCAGCTTTCTGATCTAAACAACCTATTGGCCAACGACGCTATTGATGCAATAGATGCGGTATTTCTTACAATTACGGCCGATGCACTTAGCTATAGCGCACTTCAATCGTGGATTCAAAATCATCCACTCTTTCATGACTTAGTCGCTATGGGTAAACTCCGAATTCTCATTAGTCACTATCAACCAGAAACTGAAGTAGGGCGTGATTTTATGTTGGTTTTGAAAAAAGAGTATGGTCGAATATTAGTGCCAGTACTGATCCATCGTGATACTGCCTTACTAGACTGTGTTGCTAACCTTACTACTGTTCAGCATTTTTCCCCGATTAGTCAGGCTGCTAAAGATTTTCAGTCTCTCGCTTTCTGGTGCGTTTCAACTTTTTCATCTAAGCAATCCCAGGGCTAACTTATGCGTAGCCTGAATTTGATTTTCCAGCGTTGGATAATAGACCAATTTAAATCCCAGAAGGTTGCCTATGAGCAATTCTGGAATTGCAGTGGTACAAGGGCTGGCGAGTTTATTTTGTCGGTTTGGTTTTCTTTGAGTTTTGTCTTTTTGAAACCAGTTATTGCGGGTATACCTACATGGAAGCTGCCTTTACATTTGTACCCTCATATCAACTTTGCTGCTCCGAGATTAGTTGATCCTGTTAGGTTTATGATTCAAACGCTGTGGCTTGTTTTTTTTAAGCAGACTCTTTGTGTTCTTGTGTCTAAGAAAGTGACTAAAGCTTTTAGTCAAGTCTCGGCTTGGCTTAAAAAAGTCTTTTATATACCGCTTGATCAAATATCTAAATTGGTTGTTTGGCTAGAGAAAACAGCGGATCAAACCAATGGCTCAGAAATACGCGAGCGAATGAAAGAAAGTAAATTAGCGATGTTTTTAAACTACACGCTGCTTTTCTTTGTTGTTTTTATCGCGTTGCTCTGTTTTACCGTCCCTTTCGGTTATCAGGCTCAAACTGTATTTATATTGTTACTCTGGGCTCTGGCCATGATGGTTCGTCGTATGCCAGGGCGTTTTCCCACCATGTTGCTCATTATTCTTTCTGTTACGGCCTCGTGTCGTTACTTGTGGTGGCGTTATTCGTCCACTCTAAATTGGGACGACCCGATAGCTTTGATTCTTGGTAGCATTTTGTTGTTGGCTGAAACCTATTCTTGGATCGTACTATTACTGGGCTACTTTCAGAATATTTGGCCTTTAAGTCGAAAGCCAGTTTCTATGACCAAAGACCATTCAAGTTGGCCTACTATCGATTTGATGATTCCAACTTATAACGAAGATTTGGACGTTGTTAAAGCAACCGTTTATGCGTCGCTTGGCGTTGACTGGCCAAAAGATAAATTAAACATTCATATCCTTGATGATGGTAAGCGCGACAGTTTTCGAGACTTTGCTAAGAGTGTCGGAGTTAACTATATCCGTCGTCCTACTAATGAACATGCCAAAGCTGGCAACATCAATTACGCATTAGAGCGTACTAGTGGTGAGTATGTCGCAATCTTCGATTGTGACCATATTCCAACGCGTGCTTTCTTTCAGTTGACGATGGGAATGTTCCTTAAAGATCCTAAGCTTGCGTTGATACAAACACCTCACCATTTCTTTTCTCCTGACCCATTTGAGCGCAACTTATCGAACTTTCGAAATGTGCCTAATGAAGGGAACTTGTTTTATGGTTTGATTCAAGATGGCAACGACCTATGGGACGCTACTTTTTTCTGTGGTTCTTGTGCTGTTTTAAGGCGTGAACCGTTAGAAGAGGTTGGGGGTATTGCGGTTGAGACGGTGACGGAAGATGCGCACACCTCTCTTAGAATGCACCGTCTTGGCTATCGCTCAGCGTATTTAAAGCAACCCATTTCGGCGGGCTTGGCTACTGAAACCTTATCTGCACACGTTGGTCAACGTATCCGTTGGGCTCGAGGTATGGCTCAGATATTCCGTGTAGATAATCCCCTTAAAGGAAAAGGGCTCAAGCTGTCACAACGACTCTGCTATCTAAACGCGATGATGCATTTCTTGTCCGGTATCCCAAGGATAGTGTTTCTAATTGCACCTCTAGCTTTTTTAATTTTGCACTCATATGTAATTTACGCTCCGGCGTTAGCCATTATTCTCTATGTATTACCACACATGGTGCATGCCAGTATGACTAATTCGAGAATGCAGGGTGACCATCGTTACTCTTTTTGGGGGGAAGTCTACGAGACAGTTCTAGCTTGGTATATCGCAAGACCAACTACTGTTGCATTGTTTGCTCCTCATAAAGGTACTTTTAACGTAACGGCTAAAGGCGGCTTAGTTGAAAAATCTCACTACGACTGGGTGATATCTAGGCCTTATCTCGTCCTCGTTGCACTGAATATTCTAGGGGCTGGCGTGGGTTTCTACCGTTTAGGGTGGGGGCCGAATGATGAGGTCGGTACAGTCATTGTGAATCTTGTTTGGACTTTATATAACCTCTTGATCTTGGGCGCCGCGGTTGCCGTAGCGGTTGAGGCAAAACAAGTCCGTAAAGACCATCGAGTCGAAGTCTCGATGCCGGTTGCTGTAAAGCTTAATACAGGGCATCTAATTCAAGCGGAAATGAAAGACTTCTCTCTAGGTGGGATTAGAGTAGAGATTGATGGTGTTGAGGATAGAACCTGTGAGCATTTGCTTGGCCAGTGTTTAGAAGTCGTACTCAAACGTGGTGGACAAGAGTTCGTTTTCCCAATGACCGTTGCCTATGCTTCTAAAGGTATATTTGGTCTTCAGTTGGAGCAACTGTCTCACCAGCAACAAATTCAATATGTCCAATGTACATTCGCCCGAGCTGATACATGGGCGAAATGGCAACAAGGGTATCAGTCAGATAAGCCGCTATCGAGTATGCGAGCCGTACTTCAGGTAGGGTTTAACGGCTATAAACGTTTATTGAAGCACAGCCCTAAATTTATAATGGATGGTGTGGATATATTTTTAAAGTGTTTCGAATTTATTTGGTCACTAAGACCACGCTATGTCCCAATCAGGACCCCAAGTCATGCTAAATAATAAAACAATAACAGCGTTAGCTGCACTCTCCATCGCGTGTTTGTCGGGCAACGTTGCCGCACAAAGTATTAAACAATATCAGTCAGAAATGTCTGCTGAGGCGTTACAGGTAGATAATAAAAATACCGCAGTAGTTAAACGCGTCATTCCATTTAGTCAACTTGGCTATACAGGCTCGATTGCGATTCAAGGAAGTGAGGCAAGTGCCTACGTCGGGTTCGGCTCTCGACTTGATGAAGTCGTTTCAAAGGCGACTTTGTACTTTGATATCACACCATCCCCAGCACTTCTCTCATTGGTTTCACACGTAAAAGTGTATTTGAACAATGAACTGATGGGTGTGACTTCTATCGTTGAAGGGCAGCAAGGGCAAAAGTTGAGTTTGTCTATGCCATTAGATACACGTTATTTCAGCAATTATAACCAAATACGCTTTGAGTTGATTGGCAATACAAAAACAGATTGTGCAAATCCAAATGATTCGAGTATTTGGGCTGAGATAAGTCAAAGTAGTCGAATTGAAATGTTTGTTCAGAAAACTTTGATCAAGAGTGATTTGAGCTTATTACCAGCACCGTTTTTTGATGTTCGTGATTTCAGTCAATTAGATTTACCTGTGGTTATTGGCGATCAATACAACCTTGATGATATCAAAGCAGCTGGTGTACTCAGCTCGTATTTTGGTGCATTAGCGAGTTGGCGAGGAGCACAATTCCCTTTGAGTCTGGATACCTTGCCAAACCGTAATGCAGTCGTGTTTATCACTAATGATAATAAACCTGATTTCTTGCGGGACTTTCCCGACACCGACGGCCCTTACTTACAAGTTATTACTCATCCGACGAATCCTTACGTGAAACTTCTTTTAGTCGTTGGACGTGATAGTGATGACCTGAATACAGCAGTTCAAGGCTTGGCGTTAGGCAACCAAATATTGACTGGACCAATCGCGAAGATTAATGAAGTTAAACAGATAAAATCACGAGTGCCTTATGATTCGCCTAATTGGGTAAGTACCGACCGTCCCGTGGCTCTATCTGAGCTCGTGGAGCAAAAAAGTGCGCTCCAAGTTGAAGGGCGTACACCTCCGCCGATTAGTGTCAGCCTGCGTTTGCCGCCGGACCTATTCACTTGGCAGAGTCGTGGTATACCGATGGACTTAAATTATCGCTATTCTCCACCAACCGACGATCACTCAGGATCTCGTTTGACGCTAAGTATTAATGATCAGTTTATTCAGGCATTCAACTTAACGACAGAAGGACAAGGTGGTGACTCTAACCGTGTTCGAGTTCCCTTGCTGGATGACAGTTTTTTGAGTTCGGACGACCGAGTAAGAATTCCAGCATTTAAAGTGGGTAGTAAGAACCAAATCGACTTTGAATTTGGCTTTGCTTCTGTGACGGATGGACAATGCCAAGTTACTCAACCTAGTAAGCAGTACGCAGTCGTTGATGGTGATTCAACTATCGATTTTAGTGGCTTCCCTCACTACATCGAGATGCCTAATATGCGTGCATTTGCGACATCTGGCTTCCCTTACACAAGGATGGCTGATTTGTCCGAAACTGCGGTAATTCTACCGAAGCATGCGCCGATAGAAGCACTGCAAACTTTTCTCAATGTTATGGGATCATTAGGCAGCGACTCTGGTTATCCGGGTGTTCAGGTAATGGTGACCGATCAATGGGATAGTGAATCTTTGGCAGACAAAGACATATTAAGTATTGGCGTTGCTAGCGAGCTTCAAGAGGCTGGCTATGACCCAGAGCAACTTAATCTTGTTATTGAAGCCGGACAGCGTCAAATTCGATTACCAAGTAAAAATGAGCAACAGCTTGGGATGAACTGGATGAACCCTTCCAATGCTAAACAAGACGCAACAGATTATGTTTCAGTTGAGGCTAATGGATCATTTGCAGCGATTTATGGAATGGAGTCTCCATTTACAAGTAATCGTAGTTTGGTATCGATCATGGCAGCGCACCCATCTGATTTTGCGTCAATAGATAGTGCTTTAAGTGATTCCGGTAAAGTACAACATATGTTTGGCTCCTTAATTACGCTCAGGAATGATGAAGTCGCGAGTTACAATGTCGGTGCTCACTACTATGTTGGTGAGTTGCCTGTTTGGCAGTTAATTTGGTATCACTTTTCTAGTCACCCGGTTCTTATTGCCTGCTTTGCCGCGTTGATGATGGTTATTGTAACTATAGTGCTGTGGAGAGTATTGCGTCAGGTCGCAGCCAAGCGTCTAGAGAAAACTGAGGGGGATGAACAATGAAAAAGTTAATCTTATTGCTATCGCTATTGATATCTCCTCAACTTATGGCTGCTACGTGTGAGTGGGCTCAATGGAGCAATTTTAAATCGACATATATTGATAGTGGTCGAGTAATTGATGGTAGTGATGAGCGTTTAATTACCACATCTGAAGGTCAGTCTTATGCTCTATTTTTTGCGTTGGTTGCTAATGACCAAGAAGCGTTTGAGCAAGTATTGAACTGGACTCAAACAAATTTAGCGGGTGGCGACTTAACTGCAATGCTACCCGCTTGGCTGTGGGGAAAGAGAGTCGATGGTCAATTTGGCATACTCGATGCAAACCCTGCATCAGATTCTGACTTGTGGATTGCTTATGCGTTGGGTGAGGCGGGGCGCTTGTGGGATAACTATTACTATCAATCTTTAGGGCATTTATTGGCAGCTCGTATATTGAGAGAAGAGTCGGTTCAACTTGCTGATGTTGGCACTATTTTACTACCAGCGCCTAAGGGATTTGATCTCGGTGATGATGGCTATCGTTTGAACCCTAGCTATGTTCCTTTACAGCTGATTGGCCGTATGCAGGAACTCTACCCACAATACTCGTGGGATTCGATGTACCAATCAAGTGCTTTAATGCTTGATCAAACATTGGCGAAAGGTTTTAGCCCTGACTGGGTGACTTTAAACGGAAAACAATTTACCGAAGATAAAGTCACGGGCTCTGTTGGGAGTTATAACGCAATTCGCACTTATTTGTGGGCGGGTATGCTCAATGAACAGAATCAACATAAAGCACAACTCGTTAATAGAATGCAGCCATTTGCTTCAGCGGTTAAACGATTGGGAGCACCACCACGTGAGGTTGATACAGTAACTGGCAAGTATTCTCAAAAAGGAAGCGCAGGGTTTTCAGCCGCCGCATTACCATTACTTGCTTCGATGGATAATTCAGAACTACTTGAAGCACAGGCTACTCGGGCTAAAAATGAAGTAGTGACTGGTAAAAACAACCATTACTATGACAATGTCTTGAGCTTGTTTGGTCTTGGTTGGCACAATGAGCGTTTTAGATTTGGCGAACATGGAGAGTTGCAACCAGCGTGGAGTAAGCAATGTCAGTAAGAGTAGGTTCTTATTGGCTAGTACCCCTTGCTATTGTGGTGAGTGGTCTTTTTTCTGTCGGTACGGCTAAGGCGATAGGCGTGAATTCAGCGCCTTTATCCAAGGCTCAGCTCGATCTTGTTTATCAACCTGTGCAACTTGTTCAGTTTTCTTCTTCACTTGCTAGAGTTGATTCTGTGGAATGGCTAGTCAACCAACTAAAGCTTGCTGA
The DNA here is from genome assembly GCF_041469805.1 of Vibrio sp. 10N.286.48.C11. Taxonomy (NCBI): domain Bacteria; kingdom Pseudomonadati; phylum Pseudomonadota; class Gammaproteobacteria; order Vibrionales; family Vibrionaceae; genus Vibrio; species Vibrio sp. 10N.286.48.C11. The sequence goes on from NZ_JBFRLK010000132.1 coordinate 7,647, forward strand.
TGCTATCGGTCGCGACGATATTGTAGAAAGTACTCTACAGAGGTTGTTTGCTATTGAAAGAGCCAACCTATCAGGGCTTTATTATCAAGCAACGATGCTCTTGAAGCGTAAGCAGCCGGAACTGGCTGAGCAAAGTTATCAGCGCTTAAAAGATATCGCCCCAGATTCCTCACAAGCAAGCTCTTTGTCTTCAATAATGGCCATTCAAGGTGAAAAAAGAGGCGATTATCAGCGAGCTAAGTTATTGGCTAAATCTGGCCGCTACACAGAAGCTATTAAAGCTTACCAAATCATTTTCCCTAACGGTATGCCTTCAGCTGCTCTTGAACTTGAATACCTGCAACTGCAAGCCAACTTAGATGGTAACTGGCGTCAAGTGAAGATTGGACTTGAACGTCTGAATGCTGACTACCCAGGAGTTCCTCAATTTCAGCTTGCATTGGCCAATCATATACGCAAAGACAATCCGGGTGATCGTTGGATTTTGGATACTTATCGACAACTAGCGTTGGCACCTGTTGTGGGAACGAGAGCGGCTACTTCTTGGTTAAGAGCCTTAGAACAACTGCCCATATCAAAATCAGTGACCGAGCAATACGCAATTCTGGCGAGTTACTATCCTTCAGATTTAGAGATTCAAAAAGCAAATCAAACGGCGAAGGAACGATGGAAACTAGAACAGGAATTACGTAAAGATCCCACTTACCTTGCAAAGCTGAAGGGATTAGAACTCCTCGAATTAGGCAAAACAAATCAAGCTGAAGCTCAGTTGCGCTATGCGCTCACTACTCGTCCTAAAGATCCAGAGATTTTAGGGGGGATGGGTAAGGTTTACCTGCGCAAGGGACAACAAGAAAAAGCACTAGAGTATTTTAAGCAAGCTCAACAATTGGACAAAAATCCAGATACCTCATCCAAATGGGCTACGCTGGTTGAAACATCTCAGTATTGGGCATATTTAGATCAAGGTGATCTCCAGTTAGCAAAAGGCGAAAGGGGCAAAGCGGAACGCTTATACCGAAAGGCGATAGCTCTCGATAACACACAACCGTATGCATTCGTTGCTTTAGGGGCTCTTTACCTTGAGGAAGAAAAATATTCGTCGGCAGATCAAACATACTCAAAGGCTCTAACTCTCGATAAGTTGAATGGGTCCGCATTGCGAGGGCGACTTGACGTTAAGATAAATCAGGGAGACTTGTCTGGAGCTAGAGAAGTAGCAAACCGCTACTCATCAACTCAGCAGCAAGTTGTTGAAGATAAGATTAGTAGTATCGATTCTGAGATCATTCTTATTCGCTTAAGAAACGCAATTGCTAACAATGATGATAAAGCTATGGTTGAGTCAGTCGAAGCGCTTATCCAATTAAACCCAAGCTCCCCTTGGCTTAGATTGGACATCGCAGGCGTTGTTCGTTCTATGGGAGATCAGCCTCGTGCGGATCAGTTGATGGAGGATTGGGCAAAAGAGGGCTCTGATCCTGAAATGAAGTTCGCTTATGCGCTTTATCTTGCACAGAGCTTTAGAGTTGATCGGGCTATAGCAGAACTGGAAAGTGTTCCAGAGCAACAAGTAACCAGTTCAATGCAGAGAACTCTTACTCGGTTAAAGCTAGACTCTAAGCTCCAAGGTCTTGACACGCGTTACCAAGAATCACCTAAAGCAGTCTCGGATCTGTTGAAGGGTTTAGAGATACAGTATCAAGGTCAGGTTCAAGCCTTGTCTCGCATTGCAGGTGCTTGGATAGATGTTGGTGAAGTACCAGAAGCTAAGAGAATCTACCGTAGCATCGAACCTTCTTCATTTATTTCTACCGATGAGCAACTTGCGTATGGTGGGCTGATGGTAAGTTTAACTAAATTTGAAGATTTTGATGCTTGGTTTGACGAACTAACCCCTAGTTTTGAAGCTCAAGATTTTAGTGCGTCAGAGTTTTTGCAGTTTGATGAACTAAGAACACGCCGTATTTTGGCTGAGGCTGACTTAATGCTAGAAAATGAAAGCTTAGATCGGTCTTTAGATCTTTACAGTAGGGTCTTGTCAGAATCTGAACCTTACAAAATCCAAGCTCAAATTGGAATGTTACGTGTCAGCGCATTAAATGGAGATACAGAGGTCTATAACCAATATCATCCCATCTTAAAGCAAAAGGCTGACTTCTTAACGGCATCACAATTGATGACCACGGCGAGTATATTTAATCAGCAAGGACACGTAGATGACGCGAATCAGCTCAACGCATTACTCGATAGCAAGGCAGATGCGGGTGTGCTCGAATACCGAGATGGTATGGCAATTGCGATGGAAAATGAACAGTGGCAATTAGCTGAAGAGAGAGCCTATCAAGCACTGAACAGTGACCGAATTGAGAAAGCAGAACGACAAAGCCCTGCAGAAACGACGACTCCTACGTTGCGAGAGTTGTACAATAATAGTGATGATTATTGGTTAACACGTAATGTGAAATCGGATCTAGATACATTACATGACCGTAGTGATGGTCACATTATTATTGGTTGGGATTACAGCGCCCGTGATGGTCAAAACCAATCGAATCAAGTTCCTATTGAAGCTAGATTGCCAATTGAAGAGTGGGACGGTCATTTGTTACTTAGAGCAGACTATGTATCAATAGATTCAGGTAACCTCGAATATTATGACAAATCAACGAATCAAGAAGTTACTTCGTTCCAAGATAGTGCATCGGGTATGGCTTTGGGGGTTGGTTGGCAAGCTAAAAACTGGAGTGCTGATATTGGTACAACACCAGTAGGTTTTGACCACACGACTTGGGTTGGGGGTGTTAGTGTTGATGGTGATCTAGGGCAGTTTGGTTGGACGGCAGTTGCCTCTCGTCGTCCAGAAACAAGTAGTACACTCTCTTACGCGGGAATGTCAGTTCCTTCCGGTACTCCCGATATAGAAGGAACTAAGTGGGGTGGAGTTGTAAGAACGGGAGTTAAGTTTAATACCAGTTGGGATATAGGGGGGCCTTATGGGTTTTGGAGTAGCCTTCAATATCACACGCTAACGGGTGAAAATGTCGAGGATAACAATCGACTTGGTGTTTTTGGTGGTGCTTATTACAAGTTGATTTCTAACGATCACGAGCGTTTGAGTATTGGAACAAACCTGATTTATCTTGGGTATGATAAAAACCTAGGTGAGTACTCGCTTGGTCATGGCGGCTATTACAGCCCGCAAAGTTATCTGTCGGTTTCGTTACCCGTCAATTACTACGGTCGATACGACAACACTTGGTCATATTTATTAAGTGGCTCTATTTCCAATTCATGGACGCAAGAAGACGCACCTTATCTGAGCCCAAATGGTACGTCTGAATCGGGTGGGGGTTTTGGTTCATCTTTTCAAGCGGCTGTTGAAAAACGCGTGAGTAAGCGTTGGTATTTAGGTGCATTACTGGATTTTCAGCGCTCAGAGTTTTACACACCAAACCATTTTATGCTCTACGCCAAATACACATTCAATGATCGTTGGCAGCCTATTGAATTCCCTCCTGCGCCACCGATTTTGTATAGCGATTTTTATTAGAAATTAATACTAAATAAACCTAAAGCGACTCAAGTGAGTCGCTTTTTTACATTGGCTTGATACTAATTACTCGTAGTACGCTTTGAGCTTAACTTAATTAAGAAGATAGTTCGTTTTAAAGTCTTTTAAGCCTTCTTGTATCACACTTCCAAACTGACGAATTCGTTTTTAAGTCGAATTGATGTTTTGTCAATGCCACCTCTATTGTTAAGTCAACACATGCGGAATAAGTTACAAATTATTAACGAAACGAGTTTTAGACTGACAGCTGTGTTCGACAGATTTGGCTTTGTCAGGCATTAGGGGAAGAGAATGGAAGTTATTGTAATTGGCAGTGGTGTTATTGGATTGACCAGCGCATGGTACTTGGCAAAAGAAGGTCACTCGGTCACGGTTATTGATCGTCAAGATAGCAGTGGCAAAGAAACCAGTTTTGCGAATGCCGGGCAAATTTCTTACGGTTATTCATCACCATGGGCGGCACCGGGCATCCCTTTGAAAGCGATGAAATGGCTTACCCAAGAACATGCGCCACTTAAAGTGAAGCCTTCTCTTTCTCCAGAGTTAATGTCTTGGGCGACTAAGATGCTCGCCAACTGTAATGAAGCCAAGTACGCACAGAATAAATCGCGGATGTTACGAGTCGCTAACTACAGCCGAGATTGCCTGACTCATCTAAGAATCAGTGAAGATTTGGCTTATGAGGGCCGGCAGAAAGGCACCTTGCAAGTATTCAGAAGCGAAAAACAATTGGACGCTATTCAGCAGGATATGAAGCTATTAACAGAGAGTGGAATCGAACACTCGCTGTTTGATGTTGAACAGTGTCTGTCAGTGGAGTCTGGTTTAGCAGACGTTAAAGACAAGCTGGTGGGCGGCCTGTATTTACCACACGATGAAACCGGTGATTGTCATCAGTTCTGTTTAACCTTGACCGAAAAAGCCAAGCAACTCGGCGTTCAGTTCGTGTTTAATACCGAAGTGGTTAGGCTCAATCATCAGAACCAAACCATAAAGAGCATTACGACAACTCAAGGTGAATTCAAAGCGGACGCTTATGTGGTAGCTTCGGGAAGCTACTCTCGTGAGCTGCTCAAGCAAGTGGATTTATCAATCCCGGTTTATCCAGTCAAAGGGTATTCGTTAACACTTCCGATCGTGAGTGCAGATAAGTCGCCGACCTCTACAGTAATGGATGAAACCTACAAGGTAGCGATGACTCGTTTCGATGACCGAATTCGTATTGCAGGGACGGCAGAGCTTGCTGGCTTCAATTATCTTATTCCTGAAAAACGTAAAGCCACGATTGATATGGTGATAAAAGATCTTTTCCCACAGGCGGGGGATTTCTCTAAGGCAGAATACTGGACAGGGTTAAGACCGATGACGCCGGATGGTACGCCTATTATCGGTAAGACGCCTATCAAGAACCTATTTACAAATACTGGACATGGGACATTAGGTTGGACAATGGCATGTGGCTCAGGAAAGATCTTGGCAAGCGTGGTCAGTGGCTCAGCTAGTGATATTAAAACTGATGACTTAAGTATCCACCGCTATTTGTAGCGAGATGATGCAGTGATAATTAAACAACCCCATTCTTAAGTTTTCGAATGGGGTTGTGGGTTCTGAGGGAGAAGATTATCTGGTCGTGGTTTCTAGCACATGGGTAAATCTATCCCAAGATTTTTGGTCAGCTTCATGTTGATAGTTATTCGATCCGAATACTGTGAAGGCGTGTGGCGCACCACTATAAGTGATCATCTCATGCGGAACTTTGGTTGATTCAAGTTGAGCGGCGAGGCTTCCAAAGTCGTGCATTGAAATCATGGCATCAGCCGTGCCGTGGAACACGACTACGGGAGCTTTAGTCTGCGAGTAGTCTTGGCCTTTTGGTGTTGATAAACCGCCATGGAAGGTTACGTAAGCCTTCGAAGGAATTCCCGCACGAGCAGCTTCCAATACAGCAGCTCCACCAAAGCAGTATCCCATTATTACGTTGTTATCTAAGTTGCCGCCAAGTCTTTTCGCTTCCATGGCTCCTGCGTTGAGTAGCGCACGCATTTTCTCTCTGTCTTTGTACAGTTCACCTGTGTGTTGTTTTTTGTCTTTCACTTCGGTTGGGCGAATGCCTTTACCAAATAGGTCGATGGCGAACACGTTGTAACCGAGTTCGTTGAGCATCTCAGAACGTTTCTTTTCGTAATCGGTTAAGCCATCCCAATCGTGTATTAGCAGTACCAAAGGCGCTTGGTCACTGGCTTCACTCCAATAACCTTCGTAATCCATACCATCGACTTGGTAAGTGATGTTTTCTCCTGAAATCGCAGAGAAGGGCAGTAAAACTGAAAACAAGCCTAGCGTGGTGAGTGTTCGCATGCGTTATTCCTTTCGATGACAATTGACGTTCCAATCGAAAGTATAGATAACGCGATGATTCTCGCCATATTTCTGTCTCTAACTTGAAATGTATGGCAGGGATAGCCGGTGGCTATTGCTGATGAATAGCCATCGAGAGGGAGTGCGATGGCTGTTTTGTGATGTTTTCAGCTTACCAAAACTTGAATAGCTAAGCTGGGGAATAAAGGAAAACAACTACCAAGATGCGTTGGTTTTGCTAATGCTCATCTCTGGATACTTACGCTGATAGCGTGGCAACATCGATTCATTGCCTAAGATGCCACCTTGATGGATATAGATGACGGTTTTGGTTGGGTTGTCTTGTTGCCATTGTTCCAAGCATTGCCACATCAAAGGGTCATAGAGCAGGTCAAATTCAATGTCGGTTTGCTCTTGTAGATCCAACCAGGTTTGATAATCCTGCTGATACAGCTTACCGAAATGGTGCTTGGTTTTGAGCGGTAAGATCTGTGGGTGATCGGATTCGCCAAGTTCATTGAATTGTTGCGTTAAATAGTCATTACCGCCAACACACGCACAGGTTAACACCGGGATGTTGTGCACTTTTAAATGCTTATGCAGATACAGAGCCGTACTGCCGGTGCCTGCTGGTAGTGCAACCAAGAAATCGTGTTGGTTTTCGAAACGCGTCCAGCTGAGTATCTCCATCGCCAGTTGCTTCACGCCATATTCAGAAAGCTGAGAGCGTCCACCTTCAGGCAATACAATGCACTGAGAATCTGGCTGTCTTATTTGCTCAATATACTCCTGAGGGTGAAGCTCAGAGCCCGTCTCTTTGACTGAAATCACCTTAGCGCCTAAGTCTACAGCGCCACGGTAATTGCCGATTGGACGTTCTTTTAGCCATTGAGGAAGGTGATCAACGTAAAACTCAAGCGTCCAGCCTTTAATTTTTGCAAGTGCAGCGAGCGAGAATAGAGAGTTAGCTTGCGCAGAACCGTAGCTTATTAGAGTGGTGATGTTTGGGTGATCGTCTTCCAGTAGCTTCATGAACTTTCGCGCTTTATTGCCACTAAAGTGAGAGTGGAGCTGATCGTCACGCTTCAAGAAAAAGGTGTGGTCGTTGTATTGATGTTGAGTTATAGGGCTATTATTTAGTTTCATCGCACTTAGACAAAACGCTGACTAAGAAGCCAGCATTTTTAGTTCAAATAGGACTAACAAGTATCTAGTAGCCTGCAAGTGCTGTAAACCAACTAAATCAAGTTTTCGTTCGATATTGAGCCTCGAACTATGAATTCATTTGCTCTGAGATTGATGCGGATATATCGGTTTGAAAGGTGATTTTAGCGGTACATCCACCACAGCTGCGATTGACCAATTCAAAGCCCCACTGGAAGCGTTGACACAAGTCCTCGACAATCAATAAACCTAATCCATGACCATTCGGATTGTATTGTTCCTGAAGGCCTTCACCTTGGTCTTCAATCACAATACTCTGTTCGGACAGGGTAACCGTGACAGTGCCACTATTGGTCGCTGCAATGGCATTCCTCAATAAATTGCCGACCAACATATTCATGATCGCGCTGGTGGCTTGAATGGTCGGCTCTGATTGAATGTGTAAGGATATCTCGACTTGCTTCTCATCCGCCTGTAATGAATTCTTGGAAACGATAGCTTCTAACTCTTGCTGACTAAACAAGCGCAGCGGTGCATCGTCACTGTTTCTTTCATAACGAACTAAACCAAGCAGTGCATCGACCATTTCAGACATTTGAACAATGGCTTCATCAATACGTTCAACCTGACGAGATTGAAATTCGGTTGTTTCGCTTCTCAGTAACAGTTTGTTGGCACCACGAGCAACAGTCAACGGAGTTCTTAGTTCATGACTTGAGTAGCGTACGAAAGCTTGCTCGCGTTTTACTAGAGAATTGATTTCTCTTCTGTATTGATTGAGTTGATCCGTCAACTGACGAAACTCCACCGCCGCATCGTCATTCACTCCAAATTCTTCGTTTAGATTGAGCTTATTGGATTCAAGCTGTTCAGATAGGGAGTTGAAGGGCTCAATCAGCCGTTTAGACAACCGATAGAGCAGAGCTCCGAAGCTGAATATTAGAATAGAGAGAAGGGCTAATACAAATGTGGTGGCATAAACGAGCTCAAAGACACTAAGCTCGACACGGTCTATTTCAGAAAGCAGAACAATAGGGTGAGTTCTACCTTCATGAGTATACTCGCCTACATAGACCATGCGAGATTCTGGATCTTCACCGACCTCACCAATGAAATTTTCTTTGCCTTCAATATACTTTAAATACTTTTTCGGTAGATAGGAAAGATCGTTGTAAGCGATAGTCAGGTCATCAATACGAAGCTCTCCACTTTCGCCTGACTGGAATAACCCGACTGCATAGTTGCGGTCAATTAGGATGCGTCTTTCACCCACGCGGTCTTCCGACAAGTACAGGGCTGTGATAAATACCACATAGACAAATGCCGACACAATTACGGCCATTAACCCAAAGAAAACCGCTAAGCGGCCCGTTAGGGTTTTTGTGCTTGTAAGAACATTTGAAATCAATTCGATGGCTCCAATCGGAAGCCAACTTTAGGCACCGTAATTAACATCTGAGTGTCAAAAGGCTTGTCGAGTTGATTACGTAACTGATAAATGTGACTGCGCAACACATCATTGTTGGGCTCGTTTTCTTCCCATAACTTGTAGGAAATAGCTTCACGAGTGACTACTTCAGGTGCGCTTTGGCACAGCATCTCAAGTATGGTGTAAGTGGTTGGATTGAGCGCTAGTAGTTTATCTTGGCGGTAAGCTTTACGGGTTTTTTGGTCGATGGTGAGTTCATCGAACTGAAGTTTTGAAGAGGCGACTTTTCCGCGGTAACGACGGACTAACGCTTTCATTCTGGCTTCCAAAATATCCAAATCAAAAGGCTTGGTGAGGTAATCATCGGCACCGTGTTCAAAGCCTTTCAGCATATCTTCTCGGCTATCTAAGGCGGTCAGCATCAAAATAGGTGTCGCGTTACCTTGGTCTCGCAGTTTATTACAAACCGTTAGGCCGTCCATTCTCGGTAACATTAGATCCAATATGATGATATCAAATGAGTTTTCCAACGCGAGTTGTAGGCCAAGTTCACCGTTGTCTGCGTAATCGAGTTCCATGCCAATACACTCAAAATAATCAAACAAGACACCTGCAATTTCACGGTTATCTTCGACTAATAGAACTCGTTTCATTTTGATTCTCATACAGAAATAGACAGTAACATTATCCTGAGTGAGCGTGAAAAATATGTCAATAACATAACTTTCACTTATGGGAGGGTAGATTGGCTTCAGATTAAAAAATAGAAGAACGTATTATGTCTGAACTTCATATTAGCCGCCCTAAGATATCTACATCGCAGATCAATCCTGCGGTCTCTTTGTCTATCATTGTGCCTTTTTACGATGAACAAGAGGTATTGGAAGAGTTCCACTCTCGCCTTACCAAGGTGCTTGATAGCTTACCGATCACGAGTGAGATTGTTTATGTCGACGATGGCAGCAAAGACAACAGCTTGGACTTGGTGAGTTCATTCACTTCAATCAACAGCTCAATCTCGGTGATTGGTTTAAGCCGTAACTTTGGTAAAGAGTCAGCCATGAGTGCTGGCCTTGAGCATTGCCGAGGACAAGCGGTGATCTTGTTAGACGCAGACCTGCAAGATCCGCCGGAGCTGATCCCACAAATGGTTGCCAAGTGGCGCGAAGGCTATGACGTTGTGAATATGCAGCGCAGCCAGCGTGATGGTGAAACGTGGTTTAAGAAGTTTTCAGCGGCGAGCTTTTACAAAGTCATGAATGTGGCTGCGAAAATCGATGTTCCTGAAAATGTCGGTGATTTCAGACTGTTGAGCCGTGAAGTCGTCGACCATATCAATCAACTTCCTGAACGTAATCGCTACATGAAAGGTATTTTCTCATGGCCGGGTTTTAGGCAAGCAACGATTCAGTTTAAGCGCGACGCGCGCTTTTGTGGTGAGACCAAGTGGAACTACTTGAAGCTGGTTGGCTTGGCGATGGATGGCATCACTTCATTCTCTATCCGCCCACTGCGTATTGCGACGGCCGTTGGTGGCTTAGTGGCACTTACTGCTTTCGTGTATGGCGTCTTCATCGTGTTCAAAACCATGATGTTTGGTGAGCCCATCACGGGCTATCCGTCAATGATGGTCGTACAGCTTGCCCTTGGCGGTATCCAACTGTTGTGTATTGGTTTAATGGGAGAGTACATAGGTCGTATTTTCATCGAAACCAAGAACCGTCCTTTGTATCTGATCCAATCGGTGGTCGATACCCCTGCATTAAAAACGCATTTTAAATTAGAGGAGTCAGCATGAGCCTGAACCGAACGCACCTATGGTATTTGTTGGCTTTTGCATTGGTTCTAAGGCTCTTATCTCTGGCGACATACCCTTTAATGGACACTACGGAAGCGCGCTACGGTGAGATGGCTCGCTTGATGGTAGAAACCGGCAATTGGTTAACCCCTCAATTTGATTACGGCATCCCTTTCTGGGGTAAGCCTCCGATGTTTACCTGGATGAGCGCGATTGGCATTGAGCTGTTTGGTTTGAGTGAGTTTGCTGTGCGTGCGCCACACTGGTTAGCAGGTTTTGCGACGATTTTGTTGGTTGCGTACATGGCTAAGCGCACCGGACAAAGTGCCTTGGTGGCGGCCGTGGTGTTGGCGACATGTGGGATTTTCTCTATCGCGGCGGGTGCTGTTATGACTGACATGGCATTAACGTTAGCGATGACCATAGCCATGTTAGGTTTCTACCTATGTTGGTTAGGAGGAGAGGGTTCGAAGGGAGAAGGGAGCGCGAAGACTAATCGGTCTTGGGGCTATGTCGGTTTTATTGGCTTAGCACTAGGCTTGCTGGCAAAAGGGCCGGTAGCGATTGTGATTATGGGTATCGCCGTTTTCCCTTGGTTAGTATTGCAACATGGATTTTTTGGCGCTTTTAAAGTGTTATGGCAACGCTTTCCACTGTTGTCAGGCTTAGGCGTGATGCTAGCGATTGCTTTGCCGTGGTACATCATGGCTGAAATGGCAACACCGGGTTTTATTGATTACTTTATTGTTGGCGAACACTTTAAGCGTTTTGTTGTGAGTGGTTGGGAGGGCGATTTATACGGTTCTGCCCATGACCAAGCAAGAGGCATGATTTGGATTTTCTGGATTCAAGCGGCTGCGCCGTGGTCGATTGTGTTGCCTATTTTGACTTTCGCCCGTCGTAAGAAAATCGCAGAAGTTAACGCTGAACATAGTGGGTTGTTTTCATTCCTTGTGTGTTGGTTGGTCTCTCCTCTAATTCTTTTCACTATGGCGGGTAATATTCTTCCAGCTTACGTCCTACCGGGTATTCCAGCCCTTGGCTTGCTGGTGGCAACGCTTGTGGTAGAAAAAGATAAGAAGTGGTTCTCGAGTGTGGCTTTGGTGCTACCTGTGCTGTTAATGATTGCGATGGTCTACCTCAACCTAGGCAAAGCGAACGAGAAAAGTGACCGTATTATCTTCGAGCAGATCACGGATGAAGCGCCGAGCTTTTACATCGGTAAACGACCGTTCTCTGGGCAATTTTACAGTCATGGACAAGCGAAAAAGCTACTTGATGTTAAACAGTTAGATGGTATCGACAAGTTCTATCTGATTGGTAAAAGAGCGGAAGTGGAAACCAAGATTAAAGACAATGCGTTGACCTGTATTTTAGAGCCGACGGTGAAGATCAAGCGCGCTCTATTTAGTTGTCATAGCCAAAACATCAAACCAAATCTATCGTTGAGCCATATTCGAAGTGATGGCGATGTTCAATTTTAACTCGTCATCGAGACTGTTTAGCCACAAGTTCGACGTGCTAAACCAAAAACTACAACCTCATCATAAGATGATTAAATTCGCTATGGTGGGGTCGGGTGGCTTTGTTGTCGATTTTGCCGTGTTTGCGTTGCTGCATTACGTTATTGGGTTGCCGTTAATGAGTGCTCGAATTGGCTCTTTCATCGTTGCAGCAACGACAACCTGGTTTGGAAATCGAGTGTTGACCTTTGAATTCAAAGGGCAGGGGAATTGGTCCGAAAAGCTGATTCAATGGCAAAAGTTCATGTTCTCTGCATCAATATCGGCGATACCTAATTTGCTGTGCTTTAAGTTGATGACTGAATTGCTGCCTGCATTTACTGGGGCAGTGTTTATCGCAATGGCGGTTGGCATCTTGGTGGGCATGGTCAGTAACTATTTGCTTAGTCAGTATTGGGTGTTTGCTCGTTAGGCTATCTTGTAACAGACACAAAAAAGCGCAGCTAAATAGCTGCGCTTTGTGTTTTTACGATAGCGAAGTCAATCGGTTCGCGATATTAGCGTTGTGCTGCGCGCTGGCGGTTCTTGCCGTTACTTGCAGGTTTGCCACCTTGACCATTGCCCGCTTTGTTACGGTTTGGTTTGCCATTTCCGCCGCCATTACCTTGTGATTGCTGACCACCAGGACCTTTCTTAATGAAGCCAGTCGCTGGTTTACGAGCATTGCCATTACCGCCACCTTGGTTAGCATTACCTTGGCTACCGTTGCCGTTACCATTCGGCTTCTTGCCACCCGGTTTCTTACCAGAGTGGTTACGTGGGCTTTCGCCACCAAGACCTGGCTGAGATTTACTGTGCTTAGTCGCAAAGCGTTGTGAACCGTGACGACCAGACTTACGACGTTGTGCCGGTGTTTGTGCATCAAAGTCTTCTGCTGGTACTAGGCAGTTTGCTTTGTCACCAATTAGGTGCTGTTTACCCATGCTGATCAGTGCTTCACGGATGATTTTCCAGTTTTCAGGAGCGTGGTAACGAAGCAGTGCTTTATGCAGACGACGTTGACGATCACCTTTCGGCACAGGAACATCTTCACGCTTCTTATATTTCACGCGTTTCAGAGGGTTAGTCTCTGAGTAGTACATCGACGTTGCATTACACATTGGCGATGGGTAGAAGTTCTGTACTTGGTCACACTCGTAGTTGTGCTTTTTCAGCCACATTGCTAGGTTAAGCATGTCTTCATCTTCTGTGCCCGGGTGAGCAGAGATAAAGTAAGGAATTAAGTACTGTTTCTTACCGGCTTCAGCGCTGTACTTCTCGAACATCTCTTTGAAACGATCGTAAGTGCCCATGCCCGGCTTCATCATCAGATCCAGTGGGCCTTTTTCAGTATGCTCTGGAGCAATCTTCAAGTAACCACCAACGTGGTGAGTCACAAGCTCACGAACGTATTCTGGAGATTCAATCGCTAAGTCGTAACGTACACCAGAAGCGATCATGATCTTCTTAACACCCGGTACTTTTCTCGCAGAGCGGTACAGGTCGATAGTGTGTTGATGGTCTGTGTTTAGCTTTTCACAGATTTTCGGGAACACACATGATGGACGACGACAGTTAATTTCAGCTTTTGGATCTGAACAACCTAAACGGTACATGTTCGCCGTTGGGCCGCCCAAGTCAGAAATAGTACCTGTGAAGCCCGGTACTTTATCTTTAATGTCTTCGATCTCATCCAAGATAGATTCTTTCGAACGGTTCTGAATGATGCGACCTTCGTGCTCTGTGATTGAACAGAAAGAACAACCACCAAAACAACCACGCATGATGTTAACCGAGGTTTTGATCATGTCGTATGCTGGGATTTTCGCTTTGCCGTACATCGGGTGCGGAACACGCTTGTACGCAAGGCCAAACACGTAGTCCATCTCTTCTGTGGTCAATGGAATAGGCGCTTGGTTAATCCAAAGCTCGCGATCACCGTGACGTTGAATAAGAGCACGACCTGAGTACGGGTTTGTCTCAAGGTGCAGAATACGACTAGCGTGAGCGTAAAGAATACGGTCATTGTTTAGCTTTTCGTAACCTGGGATACGAACCGCTGTAGTTTTTGCATCGTGACGAGAAGGGCGAATAGTAATAGGTTGCGCTTTTACTTCTTCTTTTTCGTCTTTCTTGGTATCACACTGAGTTTCAACTTCGTACGGGTTAACCGGAACATACGCTTTGTTCGGCTTTTCGATACGAGAAGAGTCAATGATCTTGAAGCCTTCAGGGGCCGCAGGAAGATTGATAGCAGTACCGCGGATATTGGTCAGCGTAGACATGTCTTCACCATCGGCAATGCGGTGTGCTACTTCAACCAATGCACGCTCAGCGTTACCAAAAAGAAGAATGTCAGCTTTTGCATCAAACAATACAGAGCGGCGAACTTTATCTGACCAGTAGTCGTAGTGAGCTACACGACGTAAGCTCGCTTCAATACCACCAAGCACGATTGGCGTGCCTTTGTAAGCTTCACGACAACGTTGAGAATAAACCAGAGTTGCACGATCAGGACGCTTGCCACCTTCATTGTTCGGAGTATAAGCATCATCGTGACGTAATTTGCGATCAGAGGTGTAGCGGTTGATCATGGAGTCCATGTTACCCGCTGTGATGCCGAAGAATAGGTTAGGTTTACCTAGCTTCATGAAGGCATCTTTATTGTCCCACTTTGGTTGAGCAATAATGCCCACGCGGAAACCTTGAGCTTCAAGCAGACGGCCGATGATAGCCATACCAAAGCTCGGGTGATCGACATAAGCGTCACCAGTTACAATAATAATGTCACAGCTATCCCATCCAAGAGCATCCATCTCCTTTCTACTGGTAGGCAAAAAGGGTGCAGTTCCGTAGCACTCGGCCCAGTATTTTTTGTGTTCGTGAATAGGAGTGATATCGCTGTACATATTTCAACCTCTGATTTTTGAGGCGGGAATTATAGCGGCATGAGCCTAGACTAGCCAGTAGAACATGCCCCTGTTAGTTCTGGTGTCTTTCGTCTTTTTACGGTAAATGGCGACAAAAGAACCATACAACAGCATAGTTGAAGCCTTGAATAACGTCGCTAATTTGTGATTTTGATTAGTGTTCGCAGCAGTTTTTGATATTATTCGCGAAAATAAGTCTGAAGAAGTAGATCCACAATGGTCGAAACGTTATTAGTACAATTTGCTCCGATGCTTTTAGGAGCCCAACTGATCTTAACCCTCATCTTGGTGAAAGGGGATATTTGTCCGGGGCAGCGTGGTCGTATCCACAAGATGTTACCTGCGATTGGCGTGCTGTGGCTTGCCGTTGCCTCAGTAAAAATTGAAGCCTTTCTGGTCGTGTTTGCGATCTTTTATTTCTATTCTCAAGTTCAAACTAAGAAGACACGCGATTCTGGCCCTATTTGGGTGATGTACTTAGCTTGTGGTTTGGCATTGTCTTACGTTGCTATCCAAGCGACGGAACAAGCAACTACCGTTGGTATCATCACTACTGTATTGCTAGTGGCACTGTTAGGCTCAGCGTTTGGCCATTTACTGCTGACGATTGCAAGAACACGCTTACAGGCATTTCACCGTGTTCTGCCTGTTGTTGGTGTTTTGACGGGCATGTTGGTGGTTTTGGCAACAGTCGTGAGTGTCTATTCTTTGTCTGAAGCTCAACTAGAACCAGTGATTTCAACGCTACTGTTCAGCTTTGCTTTGCTAATCTCAGCTATCGTGGTGTGGTGTTGGCATCTACTGTTCGTTAAAACCCCGGAAAAACTTCAACTGACGGTTTCGTTACTGATGTTATTGGCTGCGGCTGTGGGTTTAACGCCAGTGTGGGCACTTTAATCGCGCACTTTCATTAATTACGTGCGCTCATTAATCACGCATTCTCTTTAAGAAGTGTGATCAGTTTTTTAGCATGGCCTTGGTAAGCGTTCTAAACTTAATTTTAGTCGGTGTGTTCGTAAGGAGTACGAGATGGATTTAAGCAACGTCAAAGGTTTCGATAGCATTATCTTGCTGGGAATCGTGAATGAGAAACTTCGCCTAGAGTGCGATAGCTTTGAAGAGCTGATCAGTATGTATGAAATGGATATAGAAAGTGTCGTGGGCAAGCTCGATATGCTTGGCTATCAATACGACCCATTGACTAACCAGTTTAAGTCTTATCCAAGATAGTCTATTTTCGCGAATCAACAGATATCGAAAATCATCGATACTGAAACTAAAAAGTCACAGATTATCTGTGACTTTTTTTGTTTCTGGCGTTTGCCTTTCCGATTTAATACAGGCTTAAGCTAGCTCAATAATGAACCTCTTAAACGACCTCAATACCATCTAACTGACTCTTACTCTGCTGTCTTGCTGTGCTAAAGAAAGCCTGTAGGTAACGTTTGTCTTTTTCTGAGTTTCTTACTGCGGCAAACAGTCTTCTTGAAAGCCCTTTACCTAACGGTTTGCTGGCTATCAAACCTTGTCTTGAGAACTCACTGATCGCCCAATTTGGTAATGCCGCGACACCTAATCCTGCCGATACCATTTGCACCAACATTAAGGTGTTGTCTGCTTGTTTCCACTTCTTAGGTTCTACACCTGCTGGTTGCAAAAAGTGCTTCACTACGTCTAAACGCTGCTTTTGAACTGGGTAGGAGAGCATAGTGAGATCGCTAAGATCTTGCGGTTCAATGCTCGCCTTTTCTGCCAAAGGTGAGTTGATTGCGGTGATCAAACGCATCTCAAAATCAAAGAGTGGTTCGTAGTGAACCTCAGAGCGAGGCTGTATATCAGAGGTGATCACCAAATCTAGCTCGCCTGCCATTAGCGCGGGTAGCGGCTCAAACCCAAAGCCTGACGAGAAATCTAGCGTTACGCTTGGCCAAGCCACTTGATATTCCTTCAAAGCAGGCATTAACCATTGGAAGCATGAGTGACATTCAATCGCCATGTGCAAACGACCATTCACATCCTCTTTCAGGCTCGCGAGTTCGTTCTCCGCTTTAGCTATTCTTGGCTGTATCTCATCGGCAAGCCTAAGCAAAATCTCACCTTCAGAGGTGAACTTAACTGGTCTAGTTTTACGTAGGAAAAGCTGACCACCGATACGCGCCTCAAGGTCTTTCAGTTGGTGAGAAAGCGCCGACTGAGTCAAGTGAAGAGAAGTTGCCGTCGCTGTTAGCGAGCCGCTGTCTCTTAAAGTAGTCAATGTTCGAAGGTGTTTAAGCTCTATCATGAGTTTTCCTCATATTCCCTAAGCCAATTCAATATTTCTTAATAATCACCCTACGGGGTTTTCTTTCATTTGTAAACGTCTAGATGTCCAGATGGATTTAATTTTTCAGCTTTAGATTATTCAAGATGAATATTTTTAATAAACAAGATGAATATTTGGACGTTGTTCATCGTTCAGATTAGGGAGATAGTTTAGCCATCTAGACGCCTTGTAAAGAACTTAAACCATAAGCTAGGCAGTTTGATCGAACACTAAAAATTATTGAATAAGGAACAGGTTCATGACTACGACAACGCATATTTTAGGCTACCCACGTATCGGCGAAAAACGCGAACTCAAATTCACTTTAGAAAAATACTGGCGCGGTGAGATTAACCAATCAGATTTAAAGCAACTCGGTAGCGAACTAAGAAATCGTAACTGGAATGTACAAGCTAAGGCGAATCTAAGCTTTGCAACTGCGGGTGACTTCGCATGGTACGACCATGTTCTAACAACGACGTTACTTCTAGGTCATGTACCTGAGCGTCACGCTGGTGGATCAGAAGGTGAAAAAGCCTTCCCAGATTTAGATACCTTGTTCCGCGTTGGTCGCGGTCAATCTCAAACTCAAATACAATCTCAAAGGCAGCCAACTTGTTGTGGCGCTAAGCACGGCTCTGAAAGCGCTAAAGATGGTGCAGCAGCATCAGATATGACGAAGTGGTTCAACACTAACTATCACTACATTGTTCCTGAGTTCAGTAAAGACGACACCTTTGAAGTGAGTTGGCCACAACTGTTTGACGAAGTGAGTGAAGCGATTAAAGCGGGGCATAAGGTGAAGCCAGTTCTTCTAGGCCCATTATCTTATTTATATCTCGGCAAGGAAGTAGAAGAGGGCTTTGACCGTTTAACTTTGCTTCCACGCTTGCTTACCGCTTACCAAGCGATTCTGGCAAAACTGGCCAAGTTGGGCGTTGAGTGGGTACAAATCGATGAACCTATCCTTTCTCTGGAACTTGAGACTAAGTGGGCAGATTCATTCAAATTGGCTTATCAGGTGATTCAAGGTGATGTGAAGCTACTCCTTACCACGTACTTTGATTCTGTGACTGACACGTTAGATAAAATCATGGAACTGCCCGTCAACGGCTTACACATCGATTTGGCTGCCGCACCCCAGCAACTCGATGAAGTGGTGAACAAGCTACCTGAAGATTGGGTGCTTTCTGCAGGAGCAATCAACGGACGCAATGTTTGGCGAGCAGACTTAGCCGCGCAGCTTGAGTTGCTGCAACCAGTGAAAGAAAAGCTAGGCGATAAACTATGGGTCGCAAGTTCATGTTCATTGCTGCATAGCCCAGTCGACCTTGAGTTAGAAGAGACGCTTAGCGAAGAAGTGAAGAGTTGGTTTGCCTTTGCAAAACAGAAAGTCACTGAGGTGAGCTTATTGGGTGCGGCGTTAGACGGCGACCAAAATGCCATTTTAGCGTGTGAGACGTATAGCCACCCGATTGTTGCACGCAAGAGTGCAACTCATGTGAATAAGCCGCAAGTTCAAGCTCGTATTAACACGATAACTAAAGCGCTAGCAGAGCGCACTGCTCCATACGCAGAACGTGCCGCGCACCAGTCTGAGGTGTTAGGCTTACCGCTGTTACCAACCACAACCATTGGTTCATTCCCACAGACAGGCGAGATCCGTGTTCAACGTAGCGCTTACCGCACTGGCAAACTGAGTGAAGCGGAATATAACACTGCATTGAAAGGCCATATTGCGGATGCCGTTAAACGTCAAGAAGCACTGGATTTGGATGTGCTTGTTCATGGCGAAGCTGAACGTAACGACATGGTGGAGTACTTTGCAGAAAACCTAGCAGGCTTTCAAACCACTAAGTTTGGTTGGGTACAAAGCTATGGCTCACGCTGCGTGAAGCCGGCGATTGTGGTCGCGGATATAGAGCGTGAGAAGCCGATGACCGTAGAATGGTCGACCTATGCACAATCTCTGACCTCGAAGCAGATGAAAGGGATGCTGACAGGCCCAGTCACTATCTTATGTTGGACATTCCCACGTGAAGACATTTCACGCAAAGAGATCACTAATCAATTGGCATTTGCGCTGCGAGATGAAGTGTCTGATTTGCAAGACGCGGGCATCAACATTATCCAAATCGATGAACCAGCGATTCGTGAAGGTCTGCCATTGAAAAAGCGCGACCACGCAGAATACCTAGAGTGGGCCGTCGATGCCTTTAAGATCTCAGCGGCAAGTGCTAAACCAGAAACTCAGATTCATACCCACATGTGTTACAGCGAGTTCAACGAGATCATTGATTCAGTAGCCGCGCTAGATGCCGATGTGATTACCATTGAGACTTCTCGCTCGAACATGGAACTGCTGAAAGCATTTGAAGAGTTCAACTACCCGAATGCGATTGGACCTGGCGTTTATGACATTCACTCACCAAACATCCCGTCAGAAGAGTGGATTGTTGATTTACTTAAGAAAGCGGCAGAGAAAATTCCAGCGGAACGTTTGTGGGCAAACCCTGATTGTGGGCTGAAGACACGGAACTGGGCAGAGACGGAAGCGGCGCTGACTAACTTAGTTTCGGCAACTAAAGCACTGCGTAAAGAGTGGGAATCAACCGAGGCATAATTCAGCTTAGGATTTTGATTGCTTCATAAAACAAAGGCCTCGCATTTGCGAGGCCTTCTGGTTTTATACTTGTTCGAATCTCGAGCTAGAATCTAGCTGCTGCTCTGACACGTCTCTTTGCTGATCAACTTCTCAACCATCAGTTGTCCGCGAGTGTTGCGAATCTTGATGTTGTAAGCCAAGCCCATATCAAGGTTTGCTCTCACTTCAGAGTTGGTGCAGTAGCTATTCACACTCATGTCTACAACTTGGTTTAAAGGCTTAGCACCTTTTGCATCTTGGTTGTAGATCATCATGATTTCGATAACCGTGTTTTTTGCTAGCACGCGCATGACCGACAGTGGGCCATACTCAATCGGCAGGCCTGCAGATAAAACGCCAGCTCGGTGCTGCGCCATCATCTCTAGCTGTCTTTGTTCGTCTTGCTCACTTGAAGCACAGCCTGCAAGCAGAGCTAAAGCCAGTGAGCCAATAATCCATTTTTTCACGTTAAAATACTTTCTTGAATGGTTTTACAATCACATTTTGGTAAACGCCAGCATCAATGTACGGGTCAGCGTCTGCCCATGCTTGTGCATCTTCCAAAGAGTTAAATTCAGCAATCACAGTTGAACCTGTGAAGCCAGCTTCACCAGGGTTATCTGAGTCAATGGCTGGCATTGGGCCTGCTGTTAACAGTCGGCCTTCATCGTGAAGTGTTTGTAGGCGTTCTAGATGTTGTGGGCGAACACTTAGGCGCTTTTCTAATGAATTTTCGACGTCTTGAGAAAAAATCACGTACCACATATTGAGATATCCTTATTTTACTTCACTAAATTGGGGCGTTTAAATTCGCTATCTTGCTAATTTACGCGAACTAATTGGTATTGGAAGGGTTAATGATAAGAAATTGTGAATTGGTGCGAGAGAGCGCTATGGTCTTTAGCTATTTCATTTGCTGAAACTAAAGACCACTTACATGAACGACTGAGTGAAAAGTCCTATTTATTGATAGAGCGAGGCTTACCACTTTCATCAACTGCCACGTAGTTGAAGGTCGCGCCACAGACCTTGTAACGGTCGCCGATGCCATGATCAAGTACCGGCTTAACCCATACTTCTAGGTCGATATTCATCGAGCTGCGACCAATCTTAGTGCAGTCACCATAAACACACACAACATCACCCACTGAAACCGGCTGTTTGAACTCGATACTCGATACTGAAACCGTGACTATCTTGCCGTTAGATATCTCTTTTGCCAGTATGCCGCCAGCAAGGTCAAGCTGTGACATTATCCAACCACCGAAAATCTGGCCTGCTGCATTTGTATCAGAAGGCATCGCTAATGTGCGAAGAAGTAAAGAACCAATCGGGTTCAAAGTTGATTGAATAGTCATTGTCGTACTCTTAATGGTATTGATTGTTTTATATAAAAATAGATGTGTTTACGAGACTCGTGGTGGTCTAATTTTTAACGTCTTCACCGAACACAAATAATCAGCGGCCAATGATCACGAGTATCATTGGCCAATCGCATATTGATAATAATTGTATCAAATAGGGTATGAGGACTCATCCCTAAGGGCTATTTCTCGTCGGTATTTTTATCCGTTAACTCTTTCTGCTGGTCTTTTGGTAGATGCTTATAGATATAAACACCAGTGAGCAAGGTGAAGAGCAAGGTCGCGATGAGTAGACCAAACACTTTGAAGTTGACCCAAACATCCAACGGTAGGCTGAAAGCAACGTAAACGTTGAGAACGGCACATAGGGTAAAGAACAGCGTCCATGCCCAGTTGATCTTGCCCCATACCGAATCAGGCAGTGTGACCTCTTTGCCTAACATACCTTTAATCGCTGATTTGCCCATGATGTGACTGACCGTCAGGCCAATCGCAAACAGTGCGTAAACGATGGTGACTTTCCATTTAATGAAGTTGTCGTCGTGCAAGAAGATGGTCATGCCACCAAATACGGCAACCATTAGAAAGGTGATGACCTGCATTTTTTCGACTTTCTTGTAGATGAAATAAGTCAAAATAATTTGAACTGCAGAGGCAACGATCAAAGCGCCGGTCGCGGTATAGATGTCGTACATCTTATAAAGCGCAAAGAAAATAATGAGAGGAATGAAATCAAGAATTTGTTTCATGAGACACTGACTATCCAGTTAGTTGAGTTGCTGACAGTCTAACGAAAACTGTCTCGATGCTAAATAGCTCGAGACAATTGGGTGCCAATTAATTCAATCTAACCACTCATCGTGTTTAAAGAGTTGAAGCAGGTTATCGCATTGACGAGGTTTGATAGCGAGGTATCAGCTTTTTGATATCTTCAAGGTAACCTTCGCTCTTTAAGCTGTCTAAGGTGTTTTCGAGCTCTTGCTCACTCATGGCAAAACACGTCGATTTGCCTGTCGTTAGGTCGAGATACTCGTGATATTCACGCTCTGTGAAGTGGCCAATTCTGTCCATTAATAAGGTTTTAATTCCATGGTGAATCAAGCCGTAATACGTATGTCTTTGTAAGGTCATAGCCTATCCTCCGTGACAAGCTGCAGTGAAACTGTTGCAACCTGCTGTATATTGGTTGGGTTATCTATGACAAAGCAATTCGAATGCCATTTTCTCTAGTTGAACGGAACATTTTCCCTACCAGATAGAATTGAACTTCTTTTCAAATAGTTAAGACGAGGTACGTTCTATTCTCTGACAACCAATACGTAACAGACATAAAATAGTTTCATTTTGAGAACGATGAAATTCTCATTATGACGCTCTACTGCCGTTTATAGTGTGCTTCTATCTACGGTGATTGCCGCTAATCGACGAGCCAATCAACAAGCGTAGATAAGGATGTATTTTGTCGATTCTTGGGTTGCAGCAAGAAGTAACCATTTCCAGAGAAAACACTGCCTTCACTCACTTTTACCAATCTACCTAAATCAATATCTTGCTTGGCCAGCGTGATGTCGCCTATGGCAATGCCAAACCCTTGAATGGCGGCGTTCATAGCTTGATCGAGTGTTGCGAATTGTTGGTTGTTCTTGCTTGAAAGGTCGTGGCTGCCTATGTGCTCTAACCAAAGTCGCCAATCACTTTGCTCATTGTTGGCGTGTAGCCAAGTGTATTGGGCAAGCTTGTGTGGCTTGATGATGGTCGATGCGTCGTCGACAAGATGGCTCTGTGTAATGCTTTGTGCTTGGCAAACGGGCGCTAGCTGCTCGTTAAACAATAATTGGCTGATAATCGATTGTTGGTTTGGCTTCTTACCATAGGTAATTACGGCGTCAAACGGATCAAAGCTTGGTTCGAAGACGTGCTTGATGGTCGACGTCAGTTCGACATCAATTTCAGGATAGGCTTGCTGAAAAGACATCAACTTAGGTAGTAGCCAAGAGGTAATACAGCTCGGTGCGTTGAGTTTGATCTTAGACGGAGAGCTAGCCACTTGATTTAGAGCCGATTGCAGCTGATGAATCGTTCCTTGTATCAGGGGAACCAGTTCTTCTCCTTTCGGCGTTAAAGACAATCCGCGAGCATGGCGATAGAAGAGATCACAGCCAAGGCTTTCTTCAAACGACAATACCTGACGACTCACTGCACCTTGCGTAACATTGAGCTCATGTGCCGCGCGTGTAAAGTTGAGGTGCCTTGCCGTAGACAAAAACGCGAGCAAGGTTTTGGTTGAAGGAAGTGTGCGATTCATATCTTTACCTATGACTTTTTATCATGGCTATTATGTGATTATTTCGATTCATTTATCAATAGTGTTCTGTTTGAATGTAAATACTTAATCATCATTTGTGATTCAATATGTGTATAAGTCACATTTTTTGAATATGAAGGCAATGATGAAGACATTGTGATTTTGTGAAAGGGATAGCTTCTTGACATCTTTTATTGATAGCTTAGTGCCTCAGGCTGTAAAAAAATTAATACCTTATCAATCGGCAAGAAGAATTGGTGGTGATGGACGTGTCTGGCTAAACGCCAATGAATTGGAAAGCTCGCTGTTTCAAGGAGAAGCAAGTCACAACCGATACCCAGACTTCTTACCACAAGATATTGCTAAGGCTTATCAAGATTACTGTAGTACCGATGCCGCGACTGTGGCTGTTCGTGGTGCAGATGAAGCGATTGATTTGCTGATCAGAACATTCTGTAAACCGGCGTGCGACAACATACTTATATGCTCTCCAACGTATGCGATGTATGAGTTTTGCGCTGATGCATTGGCGATTAATACCTTGGACTCTCCATTGCAGGAAGACTTTAGCCTGAACGTCGCTGATATTGTGAATAAGGCAAAACTGGCGAATATCGTGTTTCTTTGCTCACCAAACAATCCAACGGGCAATGTGATTCCTAAATCGGATTTGATTCAGGTACTGGAAGGCACGACTGGAAAATCTCTAGTGGTCGTCGATGAAGCGTATATCGAATTTGAACCACAAACGTCAGCTGTTAGCCTTATTGAGCGTTATCCGCACTTGGTTGTGATTCGCACTTTGTCTAAGGCATTTGGACTGGCTGCAGTTCGTTGTGGTTTTATCTTAGCGAGTCAAAATGTGATGCAGTATGTCGCGAAGCTGATTCCACCGTATCCGATGCCAGATTGCTCATCTCAAATCGTGCTAGACGCTTTGTCCGATGAACGAGTCTCAGTGATGCAAGACGCGACGCAAAAGCTGGTTGAACTACGTAACTGGTTTGCTTGTGAGCTAACGCGGTTTGATTTCATCGAGTCTGTTTACCCTTCATCGACAAACTTCATTTTGCTGCGTCAAAAAGCAGGGCACCAAGTGTTCAGTGTCTTGGCGAAGGACGGCATTGTGACAAGGAACCAAAACCATGAACCGGCTTTGCGTAACTGTGTTCGAATCAGTATTGGTAGCCAAGAGAGCATGCTAGAAGTGATAACGTCACTAACACGTTACCAAACCGAATTAGAACAGAGTCAACAAGGCAAACAAATTCAACAAGCTCAACATAAAGAAATTCAATCTCAACTCGATAAAGATCATATCTAGGATGGCAATGATGAAAAAGATAATACTAGGACTCGCTTGTGCGGCCGCTTTACTTGGTACAACGGTACAGGCGAAAGAAATCCGTTTAGCGTCGGACTTTACGTATCCGCCATTCAACTATAAAAACAGCGACGGTGTGCCTGTCGGGTTTGATATTGAGATAGCTGATGCTTTGTGTGAGCAAGCTAAACTCGATTGTACTTGGGTTTCACAAAGCTGGGATTCGCTAATTCCAAGTTTGTTGGCAAGAAAGTCAGATGTGATTATGGCGTCAATGCGTATCACCGAAGAGCGTAAGCGTAAGATCTTATTTACTGATAAGTACTACCAAACTCCAGCCGTGTTTGTTGCTGCTAAAAGCGCGGAGTTCAGCGTTGATGAGGCGGGCTTGGCGGGCAAAACTATAGGTGTTCAACAAGGTACGATTCACGATCGCTACGTAACCGACAAGTTTGGCAGTGTGGCCAACATTAAGCGTTACACAGGGCAAGATGAAGTGTATCTGGATCTGCAAAATGGTCGTCTAGATCTAACCTTTGGCAACTCGGATCAACTGTCATTAGCTTTCTTAGATAAAAAAGAAGGTGAGGGCTTTGAATTTAAAGGTAAAGCAGTAACCGACAAAGCCTACATTGGCGAGGGTACGGCGTTAGCACTAAGAAAGCAGGATTCAAAACTGGCGAAACAATTCAATGCCGCGATTGAAGAGATCAGAGCGAACGGTACTTACGACAAGATCGCCGCTAAGTACTTCACGTTTGATATCTATGGCGCTGATTTGTAATTCGTCTAACGCCTAAAAAACTAGAACACCAAAAACAAAAATCCGAGAGCTGTGAGGCTCTCGGATTTTTGTTACAAATAATTCATCCTCTCAAGCTTCTCTCTATTGCCTTTATCTATTCTTGTTACCTAAACTCAGCCGAAAACCTTGCCTTCATCACCTCACAAAGCACTGTTCACGACTCGCGTTTTCGAGCGAGGAGACCTTCTTTGTCGTGCTCCATAACTGAATTTAATGTCTTAAAATAACATAAATAGATCGATACTCTTTTACTAAGAGATTGTTCTTAAAGCAGTTGAAAGTAATCGAAATTACAAAAAAATCCAAAGTAGAACTGATTAATGGTCTAATTAGTCCCAAATATGATTGGTATCACAATCAATTAGGTTCTCAGGCCAATAGATAAACCTTAGTTCACAAAATATACATATAGTATTGTAATACAAAATTCATAGGGTAAGAATATTGTAATGAAACGTTACTGCTATGAGCGATGTGCAATTGAACGTTAGATTTCAAACTTAGCTATAGCGTTGCATATAAAAACTGTACCTCTTACAAAATGGATTCTGGAGAAGAACATGAAAAAACACCTACTGACGATTGCAGCGGCTTCAATTCTTATGGCATTTGGCGCTCAAGCAAAAACTTTGACGTTAGGGCATGCAATGTCATTAGAAAGCGCAGCTCACCAAGGCATGGTGATCATGGCTGATAAAGTTAAAGAAAAATCGAATGGTGAACTTACGATTAAGATCTTTCCAAACGGTCAATTAGGCTCTGAACGTGACCAAGCGGAGCAAGTTGTTACTGGCGCGATTGATATGGCCAAAATCAATGGTGGGTTAGCCGAATCTTTTGAACCAACGTTTAAGGTTAATGCACTGCCTTTCTTATTCCGTGACGTTCCACATATGAGAACCTTCATGCGAAGTGAAGCTGCACAAGAGATGTTGCTTTCAAGTGAAGGTAAAGGCTTCATCGGTCTTACATTCTATGACTCAGGCACACGTAGCTTCTACGCTAAAAAAGCCATTAACTCACCGGCTGATCTCGCTGGTATGAAAGTTCGAGTTCCGGGTTCTCCAACCATGATGGAAATGGTTAACCTATTAGGTGGTAAAGCAACGCCTGTACCTTTCAATGAGGTATACACGGCGCTGCAACAAGGCGTAATTGACGGTGCTGAAAATAATATTTCTAGCTTAGTTGAAATGAAACACAGCGAAGTTGCCAAATTTTACTCTATGGACCAGCACATGATGACACCTGACGTGATCATCATTTCAGAATACAAATGGGGTTCATTAACGGCAGAAGAGCAAAAGATCTTAAAAGAAGCTGCTGCTGAGTCTCTTGAAGAGCAGATCAAAATCTGGGATGCAACAGATGACATGAACAAAGAGAAAGGAATGAAAGAAGGTGTCACGTTTGTTGAAGTTGATAAAGCCCCTTTCCGTGCAGCTGTTAAACCTATGATTGATGAGGCGAAAAAAGATCCAAAACTAGCTCCATTCATTGAAAAAATTGAAGCTCTTTAATCAGTCTTAGTGAAAATATAATTTTGCCTTGGCTTTGCTAAGGCAAAATTTTTTGAGGTATCACACCATGTTAGCAACTTTCAGAAACCTACTTGATAGGCTGATTCTTTTTGTCTCTTCTTTTGCACTAATGTTACTTGTCGTTACTGTCACTTGGCAGGTCTTTAGTCGTTATGTTTTGAATGATCCAAGTAACTGGACTGATGAACTTGCTCGTTATGCGATGGTATGGCTTGGCTTATTAGGAGCAAGCTACTTATTCGGTATCAAAGGACACTTAGCAATAACGTTATTGGATGGTTATCTTAAGGGTAAAGCACATATCGCATTACATGTACTCATCAATATCATTTCTGGCGCATTTGTATTTCTAGCAATGCTTCAAGGTGGCATCGCCCTAATGGGAAGAACCACACAACAACTCTCTCCAGCACTGCAATTACCGATGTCGACGGTGTATTCAATATTGCCGATTTCAGCCGTTATTATCCTCATTTATTTGGTCATGAATACGTTTGATCTTTTTTGTGAACCCAACAAAAAATAAGTTTTAAAAGGACTCTATATTATGGATTTGTCCATTGGTGTTTGGCTGCTAGGCCTATTCTTATTCATGATCGCGATAAGCATGCCGATTGCGATTGCAATTGCCATGTCATCTTTAACCATCATGTATTTCATCTTACCGTTTGAAGTCGCCAGTATTACTGCGGGTCAAAAAATCATTACCGGTATTGATAGTTTCAGTTTATTAGCCATCCCTTTCTTTATCCTCGCGGGGAATATAATGAATGTAGGTGGCATCGCGAGTCGACTCATCAACCTTGCAAAGCTCTTGGTTGGTTGGATCCCGGGCTCACTTTTTCACGTGAACATCTTCGCCAATATGATGTTTGGCGCCGTTTCAGGATCAGCCGTTGCAGCAGCAGCTGCGGTTGGTAAAACCTTAGGCCCAGAATTAGAAAAAGATGGTTATGATAAAAACTTAGCAACAGCAGTAAACGTTGCATCTTGCCCGGCAGGCTTATTAATACCGCCGAGTAATTCACTGATCGTATTTTCAGTGGTATCGGGTGGAACATCCGTTGCGGCGTTGTTTATCGCAGGGTATGTCCCAGGTATTCTAATGGGCTTAAGTTGTATGGTCGTCGCTTATTTCATCGCTAAAAAGAAGGGCTACAAAACAAGTGCGAATGACGGCTTCACAACGAAAGATGTGCTGAATATTGTTTGGCAAGCAACACCAAGCTTAGGGCTTATTGTTGTTGTTATTGGCGGTATTATTGGTGGTATATTCACTGCAACAGAAGGGGCATGTATAGCGGTTCTATACTCTTTTATACTGTCACTCTGTTACCGAACCCTCAAATGGGCACACTTTCCGATAATTTGTAGAGAAACGGTTCAGGTTACTGGCATTATGCTGTTCTTGATTGGTGCTTCTACCATTATGTCATGGGCAATGGCGTTTACCGGTCTACCAACCATGATCAGTGATTGGATGCTCTCTATTTCAGACAATCCAATTATCATCTTTATTCTGATGAACCTGATTCTACTGATTGTGGGTATGTTTATGGACCTTACGCCAGCCGTATTGATCTTTACCCCTATCTTTATGCCGATTGCTGAGCATTTAGGCATGCATCCAATTCACTTCGCGATGATGATTATCTTCAACTTATGTATTGGCATTGCAACGCCACCCGTTGGTACGGCGCTATTTGTGGGTTGTAGTGTCAGTGGCTCTAAGATTGAAAACGTTATAAGAAGTATCATGCCGTTTTGTGCCGTATTGATCGTCACACTGTTGGCCATTACTTTTATTCCTGAAATTAGTTTGGCTCTGCCTCGTGCGTTTGGACTCATCAATTAGCCTGACAAGGGTAAGATTTACCGAATCAATATCGATCATTACCTAATAAAAAAACCGCCTCATGAAGGTAATGCCGTTCACTTAAG
>NZ_JBFRLK010000133.1:0-2120 GCF_041469805.1 Vibrio sp. 10N.286.48.C11
TGCCATGATAAGTAGCGCTAAAACTGTTTTATTCATTTTACGATATCCCTAAATTAAGGTAATTCTGTTACCCAAGGTTTGCCCTGAGTTGCTTTGTGATAACCATATTCGTATATGGTTAATAAATAGTGTTCATCAAACATGTCTTTGGTTCGTTTGGCGTAACCAAAGTCGTGCTCGATGTAAGTAAATTGCATATCAATGTTGTTGATTTCACAGATGTATTTCATTCGATATAAATCACCACGTGTTTGAGCAAGAGTCAGGCTTGATACGCTCTTTGCTACTAAATCTAGACCCTTATCTCTCAGCGAGTGGTACGGCGCTTTCAGTGCTCCATTTCGAATAACATCGAGCTGTGGTGGTCTTTCTAACCCAAGAGCATCTGAGATCTGCTGATAGTCGAAGTTAGATGGATTGAAAAATACTTGAGCGGCTAAACCACCATCGACGTGAAGTTCTTCATAACTTTTACCTTCGTACTTCACATTGATAAACTGCGGTGGGAAGACTCCAGGAATAGAAGCACTTGCTGCTAAAACCTTATATATAAGTTCAGACTTATCTGGCATGTCACTATTTGCAATTGCGCCCACATTCCAAATGACAAGCTCTCCAGAATCAAAGTGTGTGCTACCAATAAACAAACGCTTACCGTTGCGGTGTCGCGCAGCAATTTGCTCGATCATCGGTTCAGGGAACGCCTGAGCGATAAATTGATTCAAGTTTTTACCGTCAGTAAAAGCATCTTTAAACACGGTGTTTAAAAAGTTCTTTTTGCCGAGCACTGATTTGTCATTGATGTTTAACATCACCTCCTTCATCTTCGGAAATGCATCTCCGCCGATGAATACAAATGGTGCCATTAGCGCTCCTGCACTGATGCCAGTAACTATTGAGTAGTCTTTCAATTGGCCAGATTCTTCCAGCCCTATCAAAATACCGGCTCCAAAGGCTCCGTTCGCGCCGCCTCCTGACAAAGCTAAGATATTTAGTTGCTCACCTGACACTTTAATTGGCGTTGTTTGATCGATTGGAGAGTATAAGAAGTCTGGGTTCTCACTCGCCCACATACGCAATGGCTCTTTTACTGATATCGCTTCTTCTACAACCACTTCTTTGTAATTGTCTTTGTGTACGCGTACATCCAACGTGTGGGGTGAGCTACATGCCACTACAAGTAATGACAAAGCAACGGTAAAACCCGAGGAAATTAGACGGTTCATAATTAGGCTCATTTAATGTTCTCTAAAATGATTCAGAGACTCTGTTTAATCAAAAGAACAGCTATAAACAGAGAAGTTAATAAATAGGGATAAAGTGAAGTCCGTCTCTTTCTGGGAGTAATATAGCTAGGTTTAGTCTTAGCTCGTAATCTCGTTTGTAGGATGCGACCCATCGAATAGGTACACCCTCCACCACTATCGGAGTTAAACGCTCTACCCGATTTTGACCACGTTGAAATCGTGGGTAGGCTCTACAAATTCATATTGTGCATTGATTGTTTGTAGCTCCCAAGTGCCATAGCTTTTAGTTAGCTCCAACACACCATAGACCGCGTTATTTGCATGTCGGAATGCAGCTACGGGAGACATTCTCTTTATTAACCCTGCGGTAAACAGGCCAGAGATAAGGTCACCGACACCAACCGGTTGTTGAGCAAATTCAATGTTCGGTCGTTGGGCTAAATAACATGCCTTTTTCGTTGCTAAAATCATACTGAACGCGTCATCGGGTAATGAGTGAAGATGCTTCACGAGCACCATCTTTGGACCAAGCTCCAATGCTTTCTTACATGCTGTAACCGCGTCATAAAGGGAGAGGATTTTAATGCCAGTCAATTCACTTAGTTCAAATTGGTTTGGCACTATAACATCGGCAATAGGAAGCAAGTGTTTAGTAATGGCGGTTCTAACGCCATCCTCAACGATACAACCTTTATCTGGGTCACCCATTACAGGGTCACAAACATAGAGTGCACTGTGGTTCTTTTCTTTAACTAAATTAACCGACTCGGCAACCGCTTTACATTGGTCTGCGCTTCCCTGATAACCCGATAGGATCGCACCACAGTCTTTCAGTACGTTGATGTTGTCTAAGCCTCGAATCAAGTTTCGAAT
>NZ_JBFRLK010000134.1:0-16854 GCF_041469805.1 Vibrio sp. 10N.286.48.C11
TCTTAAGTGAACGGCATTAGAGCACTAGGCTCGGTTTTTTAATAACTTTTGTTACTGTAAAGATTACAGCTCAGCGTTGTGGTAAACCTGCTGAACGTCATCACAGTCGTCAAGCATGTCTAAGAACTTCTGGAATTTCTCAGAATCTTCTTCAGCTACTGGCGTAGTTGTTTGAGGAACGAAAGTGATTTCCTCAACGTCTAGCGTTAGCTCTGGGAACGCAGTGTTTAGTGCAGTCTTCGTTTTGAAGAACTCAGTCGTTGGAGCGAATACAGTGATTACACCGTCTTCTAGCTCAACGTCAGTCACGTCTACGTCTTCCATCATAAGCGTTTCTAGGATGATCTCGTCATCTTCGCCTTTGAACTGGAATACAGCTTGGTGAGCGAACATGTGAGAAACAGTACCTTCAACACCGATTTTCGCGCCAGTCTTAACGAAACATTGGCGAACGTCTTGGAAAGTACGGTTGCCGTTGTCAGTTAGACAGTCAACGATTACGCTTGTGCCACCTGGGCCAAAACCTTCGTAGCGAGCTGGTTGGAAGTCTTCACCGCCGCCGCCGTTCGCTTTATCGATCGCTTTTTCGATAACGTGTGCTGGTACTTGGTCTTTCTTCGCTTTAGCAATCAGGTGCTTAAGAGGTAGGTTCATGTCTGGGTCAGAGCTGCCGTTCTTAGCCAGTACGTAAATCTCTTTACCGTATTTAGAATAAACTTTAATTTTTGCGCCTGCAGTTTTCGCCATTGAGGCCTTGCGCACTTCAAAACTTCTTCCCATCGGGATCTTCTCTCTGATTCAATTAACGGTGCAAATTCTAGCAAATTACTGTGTCATTTCAATTCTACAGCACTGCTGGGCAAGGTTTGTCTGCGTTTATGCGACACCCATTACCCGTTTGTATTTTTCTACAGACTGTTCAAACCACACCTTTTCATCTGGGTCACCTAGCTTCATTGCTTCTTCAACAATGGCTTCAGGGCCACATTTCGCTTGCTTCAGTTTCCATACAAGAAACGATGCTTGCTTATCCAGTTCGATTTTATTTTTCTCGCTGGGTGGAAGGAGTGAAAGGTTGATAGACATTGCTAGCCTTCGTCTGTAATACACTTGGCCGAGAAATATATCATAGAGCAGCCTCATAAAACCAATACTATGAGTAGTAGAAAGGATTTATGAGACAAGAAACCAAGCAAGTGCTGATGTAGGTCAAGCTAGTTTGGGAAAGTGCGTTTGGTGAAGAGCAACTAAAAAGTGAAAAGCAGAGTTTTGAAAGTTAGCTTACTAAACAACAAAAAGGCGTTAAGGATCGATCGATAATGATTGATAGAATAAAATTGGACCCTTAGATATCTTCTGATTTAGTTCAATAGCTCTTTTTATATCTAACCGCTTTCCATAAGCTAGCACTTCTCTTGTAGCCTCAACATACCCTTCTAATAACTCTAACGATGCTTCCATTCCGAGAATATGGAGATTCATTCTAGCCTTACGCAAAGTTAGATTACTATTGAATGAATTTAGGTAAGCTGTTTTCAAAGAGCCGTCATCGACTTGATCTCTTAGATAATTCGCTAATGTAGTCGTATAAATCGCCATTAAATGCTCAAATTCTGCTACATCATTTGCAGTTTTCATTAACAGATCATTCCGCAGCTTTTGAGCGTCTTTCTTTTCGTCATTGTCGTTATTCAACTTTGTTAAAAGATAAGTTGATGCTGCACCAACTAAACCACCACATAATGTCCCTAATACAGGAAACCCAGACTTAACTATATCGTTATATAATTGTATTTCTTCATTTGTCATTGTATTTGCACATTTTAATAGTAGTAAAAAGAAGGAGCGAGATTTAACCTATAAGTTGGCTCGTTTAACAACCTTCTGTGGCTAAAGAACTGCCAACATTCTCAGCACCTTTAAGTATATAAATTGAAGTGAGCCCTACTCCGGCAACAGATAGCGCGTGCTTCTGCCACCAGAACCAGATTTAACTAAGCAGCCATGCTCAATCAAAGCATTCAAATGACGTGTTGCTGTGGCACTGCTCACCTTTGCTACTTTCTGATATTGGCTGGCATTGATACCTTCTGAAAAATCACCATCGAGCATCCTATTCAGCACTTTTACTTGCTCTGCTGTAAGCTTGGTTTGGTCGATGCTGCGCCAATAGTTGGTCTTATATACAGTTTGGTCGACCTCAGCGAAAACCCCTGTAAACGTCTCGTCTAACGTATCTAAGAACCACATCAACCATTCGCTAATATCGAGTCCCCCTTTCTGGGTTCGCTCCAATATCTCGTAGTAATGCTTGCGGTTAGCGAGAATTCCCACCGACATCGCATAGAAGCGTACCGACTGCTGCTCGGCCTGTGCTAACGCCAAGTCGGTCAACAATCGAGTAATACGACCATTACCATCATCTAACGGGTGTAAGGTGATAAACCAAAGGTGAGTGATTGCGGCTCGCAATAGAGGATCGAGTGTGGCGTCGGTAAGTGAATCATTAAACCATTTGATAAATGTATCTAGCTCAGCATCAAGAATGTCTCGGCTAGGCGCTTCAAAGTGCACGGTTGGGCGGTCAATTCTTCCTGATACCACTTGCATCGGAGCGTCACCTCGTAGCTGACCTCCAACTACAGGGTTAAACATGGTGTAGCCTTGAGGAAACAGTCTATCTTGCCAATGTAAGATCCTATCAAGCGCTAGTGGCTCTGTTAGGTTCTGCACCGCATCCAACATAATTTCAGCTAGGCCATCGGTTTGTTCTGTCGTTGGAAAAGGTCGATCTTCACTGACACCGAGTTTATTGGCTAAAGAAGACCGGACCGAGAAAGCATTAAGCTTTTCTCCCTCAATCGCACTGGAATGGACTATGTTCGCTAATAAGGTGTCGAGCATGGTTTGGGATTGATCTGCCGACTGTGAGGTAATCTTGCCCAATAGAATGCCCTGATTAAGCCGTACTTCTCTTAACCTCACGCCTATTTTCTGATTATCCCAAACAAAGTTTGGCCAATTATCTTGCTGCCAAATCCACATATTACACCCCATGATGCGAAAGTATCACTTATTCAACTCATACTATGAGCTGTTTAAGGCAATTATTCAACTCACATTATGAGCCGAATAATGAGTTAATCGCATCACAGAGGTTGCAAGAGTAACTCCTAACCTACAAAACTATTCACTCACCGCGAACACATCGCAGCGTGAGGCGCAGATGAAGTCATTTTTGTGCAGGCCTTTGATTGAGTGGCTCCACCAAGTGACGGTGACTTTGCCCCACTCCAATAAGATCGAAGGATGGTGGAACTCTTCTTCTGCCAGTTCTGACACTATGTTGCTGAATGCCCATGCTTGCTTGTAGTTCTTAAACTTGAACACCTTCTCAAGCTGCGGGATGCCGTCTCTTTCGATGATCTGCCAGTCTGACAACTCCAACAGTAAAGATTGTTGTTCATCTTCACTTAGGGCAATCGCGTCGATACTGCAGGCTTCGCATTTTTGTTCATTCAACATGTGTTGGTTCCTTGGGTTCAAAAAGTGGTGGTAGTAACCCCGCATCGATGGCGAGATCAGCTTGCTGTAATAGGTTTTCCTGACTGATTTTAAAGAGCTCAGATAGCTCGTCGATCACGTAATATTTCGGCTGCATGATGTCGATACGATAAGGCGTTCTTAAAACCGTTTGCAGATCGAACCGCTCGCGAACGGCCAAATCCCCTCCCAACGCATACATAGTTTCCGCTGGAGACGAAAGAATGCCACCGCCATAGATTTTCAGTTGTTGGCCTTCTTTTACTAAACCGAACTCAACCGTAAACCAATACAAACGGGCAAGATAAGCGCGCTGTTTAGATGTGGCGGCTTGGCCTAGTTTTCCATAATGCTCAGTGAAAGCCGCGAAATCGGCATTAGTGAGCATGGCACAATGGCCGAAAATTTCATGAAAGAAATCAGGTTCTTGTAAGTAATCGAACTCGTCTCGCGTTCTCAGAAATGTCGCAACTGGGAATTTCTTATTGGCGAGCAAATCAAAGAATCGGTCGAAATCGATCAATGCAGGCACAGGCTGAACTTGCCAACCGGTTGTTTCCATTAGCACTTTATTTATCTCTGGCAGCTGGGGAACTCTGTCTAATGGTAGATCCAGCAAGGTCAGACCGTGCAAATAGGCATCGCAAGCGCGGTCACTAATGACGTCCAGTTGCCTTTTCACCAAGTCGTGCCAAATGGCATCTTCTTCGAGGCTCCACTCAACCCATCCCTCTTGGCTCACGGGCTTAGAATGATATTGAGTCATTACACACCTCCTTTCGAATGTCTCACTTTAAGCCTATCTCCACTCCTTATAAGCGCCAATTTGCGCGATTTTTCGAAACAAGCGATCGTGTAACATTTTATTTACACAATTCCACCAAGCGCTTATTTTGCTGAACTTTTGACTTTGTAAAACCTAAATACCAGACTGAAAACGTTAACTTTTTGTTAAAGGTAAAGGAATGCACGAAAGCAATAAGCCCATTTGGCAGCCAAGCGAGCAGCGTATCGCCGATGCCAACTTAACCCGATTTATGGATAGCCTCACTCTGTCAGGATTAAAGCCACAAGACTTAGGGCTAGAGACGGAATGGAAAAACTACACGGAGCTTCATCAATGGTCTGTGGAACATCCCGAGTCGTTTTGGCAGAACGTTTGGCAGTTTTGTGGAATGGTGGGCTCGCAAGACAGTATTGATAACGCACAAAGAGAGCTCATCAAAACTCAAGGCGAGAGCCGTTGGCAACAGTCAAAATCGAATCGCGATGCGGTGTGGTTTCCGAATGCTCAAGTTAACTACGCCGAAAACTTGCTGCGTTTGGCACACACCATGCCTGATGAGCTTGCGATTTGGTTTGAGAATGAACGTGGCGAACAACAGAGTTATACATGGGAAACCCTGTGTGAAGCTGTCTCTAGTGTTCAGCAATGGCTTGTCGATAGCGGAGTGAAACAAGGTGATATAGTTGCTGCGTATACTCCCTATCTGCCACAAACCGTGATAGCCATGCTAGCCGCCACCAGCTTAGGCGCGATTTGGACATCGACCTCGCCTGATTTTGGAGTAGAGAGTGTGATTGAGCGATTCGGACAGGTGAAACCTAAGGTGCTGTTCACCTGTGACGGTTACACCTTCAATGGCAAAACGTTCGATATGGCGGGCAAGAACCGTGAAATCATCGAACACTTAAACGAATTAAAACAGGTGTGTGAGATCGGTTATTTGAAACCGAGTAATGACTTAGAGAAGAGCGATTTAGAGAAGAAAAAAGTTGAACATGATGTGTCGATTCTAAGCTGGCACAGCATCATTAATCACTATCAGACAAAACCTCTTCGATTTACTCGTGTCGGCTTCAATGAACCGTTGTTTGTACTCTACTCTTCCGGCACCACAGGCAAACCCAAATGTATAGTGCATTCTGTCGGTGGCACTACCATCAACCACCTAAAAGAGCATCAGCTTCATTGCGATATTAAACCAAGAGATCGCGTGTTCTACTACACCACTTGTGGTTGGATGATGTGGAACTGGCACGTATCTGCGCTCGCCAGCGGTGCTTGTTTGGTTATCTTTGATGGTAGCCCGGTTTACCCGCAACCTAACGTTCTATGGGATTTAGCGCAGCGTGCTGACGTATCGACATTTGGCACCTCAGCCAAGTACATAGAAGCGATTGAGAAAGCCGAACTCTCACCAATCGACAGCCACTCTCTGCCTCAATTAAGAACACTGTGCTCGACGGGTTCTGTGCTTTACCCAGAGCAGTTCGATTACGTTTACAAGCACATCAAGCAAGACCTGCATTTAGCGTCGATTTCTGGCGGCACGGATATTTGTGGCTGCTTTGTTTTGGGTAACCCAATCTCACCAGTGTATCGCGGTGAGTGCCAACAGGCAGGGCTCGGCGTCGACATCAAGGTGTTCAACTCTTCTGGTGACAAGGTCAATCACGAACGTGGCGAACTCGTGTGTACAAACTCCCTACCCAACTTCCCCGCAGGCTTTTGGAATGACATCGGAGAGCGCTATCACAGCACTTATTGGGATAGGTTCGATAATGTCTGGCATCACGGTGATGAAGTCGCGCAGAGCGCACATGGTGGCTATCTGTTCTACGGTCGAGGCGACACCACACTCAACCCTGGTGGCGTGCGAATTGGTACCGCTGAGATCTATCAACAAGTGAACACCATTGAGGGCGTTGTTGACTCGATAGCAGTCGGTAAAGACATCGATCGTAATGAGCAGATATGGCTGTTTGTTCAACTGCAGCAAGGTGTGGTTCTAGATGATAAGTTATTGACAACCATCAAAAGCAAACTCAAATCCTCTTGCTCACCGAGACATGTACCAAGCCAGATATTTGCGATAAGTGATGTGCCAAAAACACGCTCTGGCAAACCGGTGGAGTTGGCGGTGAAACAGGTCATCAATGGTAAGAGTGTAGAAAACCTCGGGGCTATCGCTAACGCCGAGGTTTTGAAAGAGATAAAGCGTGTTGTTTCGCTCTAGTGTTGAGACATAAAAGAGCGTGACCTAGAAATAAAAAGGGAGCCTTGACTAGAGGTTCCCTTAAGTAACACCGACGATAGGGGGGAGGGGTGTTAATCTTCAGCCTTCAGGAGATATAGCAGAAGGTTTCTAAAATCGACTAGATGCGTCCTTCACTGCCACACATATGAATTTTGTCCATCACGACTTGCTTCATCGCTGCTTTGCCTGGAGTAATGTATTTACGTGGGTCGTTGGCATCGGGATGATCAGCAAAGTGCTGTTTTACCGCGTCAGAGAATGCAATTTTCAGCTCAGTCGCCACGTTGACTTTAGAAACTCCGAGGTCAATGCAACGACGAACCATTTCATCTGGTACACCTGACGCACCATGCAGAACGAGCGGAATATCAACCACAGATCGGATCTTGTCCAGACGAGAAAAGTCGAGTTTCGGTTCTGCTTTGTACAGACCATGAGCAGTGCCAATTGCCACAGCTAACGAATCAATACCGGTACGACGAACAAACTCAGCAGCTGATGCAGGGTCAGTCATTAACGCATCGGCAGTATCAACGATTAAATCATCTTCTTGGCCACCCAAGCGCCCTAATTCAGCTTCAACGCTTGCATCAAAGCGGTTGCAGTATTGAACCACAGAACGCACGATGTCTATATTTTGGTCGAAGGCATGATGAGAGCCATCGATCATAACAGAGCGAATACCATGGCCCACCTTAGTGCGGATATCCTGCAGATCTTCATGGTGATCAAGGTGTAAAACGAGCGGAATTGAGTGTTTATGCGCAGCTTCTTTGCAGATACTGATTAGATAATCGGTGCCTGCATAGTCGTAGGTGCCTGGTGTGCCAGCAAGAATAACTGGAGAGCCCATTTCTGATGCTGTCTCAACAATAACCTGCACAGTTTCTAAGTTGTGAATGTTGAATGCAGGAACTGCATAACCACCTTGTTGAGCACGTTTTAACATTTCACGAGAAGAGATTAGATACATAAAGCCTCCTGACTTGGTACGGATTCAGTTTCGAATACAAGATGTCCGTTCACCCAAGTTTTAGTAATTGAGAAATCTGATTTAACTGCCACCATAGAAGCGCGTTTACCCACTTCTAAACTGCCTAATAAATGTTGTAAGCCTAGCGATTTAGCCGGTGTTAAAGAGGCCATCAACCATGCTTGTTCAAGTGGCAGGTTTAGCCACTTCTGAATGTTTTGTACCGCTAGCGGTAAGGTCAAAGTGCTACCAGCTAAGCTGCCGCTATCGGTGGCTACTACTCCATATTTCATGCGCACCGTGTACTCTCCAAGAGTGTAATCTCCATCAGGCATCCCAGTAGCACTCATCGAGTCTGTAATGAGCGTCATACGTCTACCACAGCAGCGATGTGCTATATCTATAGCTGCCGAATGCACATGGTGCCCATCAGCGATCATCTCTACATAGCTGTTGGGGTGGGTAAGGCCAGCTCCAACCACTCCGGGGTCACGGTGATGCAATCCACGCATACCGTTGTAGCAATGGACAATGCCATTCGCACCAGCCTCTAGAGCCTGCTGAACCTGCTCATAACTGGCATCGGTGTGACCAAGCATCACTTTTACATTGTGTTTTCGTAAATACCGGATAGCTTCCAACGCCCCTGGCTTTTCGGGAGCAAGCGCGACTGTAATTAATTGGTTATCACTGTAAGACATCCACTTATCGAGCTCTTCGACAGATAGATCTCTAAA
The DNA here is from genome assembly GCF_041469805.1 of Vibrio sp. 10N.286.48.C11. Classification (NCBI taxonomy): domain Bacteria; kingdom Pseudomonadati; phylum Pseudomonadota; class Gammaproteobacteria; order Vibrionales; family Vibrionaceae; genus Vibrio; species Vibrio sp. 10N.286.48.C11. Next base: position 8,295 of record NZ_JBFRLK010000134.1, read on the forward strand.
CCATGTGGTTGGATGTGCTCCGCGGTTTTTCTCCGTGAAGTAAGGCCCTTCTAAATACGCACCGAGGATTTCAGCACCGACAACACCCCGTAGCTTGCTTTTAGCCACTTGTTGAAGTGCAGCCCGAATTTTTGCCACTGGCGCAGTTACTGTCGTAGCAACGAACGCTGTGACGCCAAGGCTGGCAAAGTAACGTGACATTGTGTTCAAACTGTCATGGCTAGCATCCATAACATCGCAGCCCTTTGAGCCATGTACGTGACTATCAATCATGCCGGGAAGTAAACTAACTTCACCTAAATCAATAAAATCTATATGCTTCTGAGGTTCAAATGGCTCGATAGCGTCAATAATCCCCTCGCCATTAATAGTGATTAAGGCATTGGTAAGCCAAGTCTCACCGTGTAATATCCGCTGAACTCGATAGCTATTGCGCACATTCGTGTGTCGTTCAGATCCCATCTTCTTCTACCGTATCTGTAATTGGTGCTCTTTGTTCCATTTCCGCAGCCAATGAAGTAATTCCTCTATACCCACATTCGACAGCTTGCTTGCGAAACTCGATCAGACTAAGCTCATCGCGTTCAAGTAACATTTCCGCAGCCATCTGCATGTTTGTCCCTGTGACCACTTCAATGTCGTCTCTTTTCTGACTCAGAAGAGATGCGGTACGAAATGGTGTGCCTCCCAGCAAATCAGTCAGAAAAACAATGCCTTCTCCAGAATCAATTTCTTTTATCGCCTCTCGCATTGCCTTTTCAAGCTGTGATGTAGTTGCCTCTTCCGGGAAGTCGATAAACCTAAACTGAGGCTGTTCGCCAATGACTTGGAATACTGCTTTTGCTAGACCAGACGCGAACCCACCGTGACCAGATAAAATTACTGCAATCATTTCTATTTCCCTTATTAGGGCCGATTACTCAGCCCCTGTTAATCATGTGGAGGTAAGTTCTATAAGAAGCCCATAAAGCGACCTACTACACCCAGAGCGACAGTCAGGCCAATCAGTTTGAGCGGACTCCAACCTCGCTTAACCAAGGCGTACATTGTCAGGGTATAAACAAGTGGTAAGAACGCTGGCATCAGTTTGTCGATAACATCATCTTGTAGTTTTACTACTGCGTCGCCCGCGGTAATTTCAGCTGTTGTTGACAGGCGGACATAAGTTGCAACCAATGCGCCGATGACCGTCATTCCGACCATAGATGCGGCGTGTCCCACCTTCTTGGTATTAGCTTTAATCACTGGAATGGCCGCTACTCCCATGCGGTAGGCGTAATGTGCCAGACCAAAACGAAGACCGAAGTGCACCACGTTAAACAAAACGAAAAAGAACACTGCCCCCATAATTGAGCCCTGGAGTGCAAGGTCAGCACCGATGCCACCACAGATAGGTAATAGTGTTAACCAGAACATCGCATCACCGATACCACCCATTGGCGCACCGACTGCAATCTTGGTGCTTTGGATACTGTTGATGTTCTGCTTTGAGCGCTCCATTGCCAGAATGATACCCATTACAAATGTCACCAAAAATGGGTGTGTATTAAAGAACCCCATGTGACCTTGCATCGCTTTAGAAAGGTCAGCTTTATTTGTGTGTATCTTCTTCAGCGCTGGTAGCAGGCCATATAACCAGCCAGAAGCCTGCATACGCTCGTAGTTAAAAGAGGCTTGGAGCAACAATGAGCGCCATGCCATGCGGTTGATGTCCGCTTTGGTTAGCTCAGCGCCAATTTCTTTGTTTTCATATTCATCTGCGCTAACACCAGGAGCTGGCTGCACATCAGCGTTTTGTTTACGAAGGTCTAGTTCGTTGCTTACATTAGATTCCATCTTCAAAGTCCTCAGCGGGTGCAGTTACAGGAGTTGGTTCTGTTTTACGAATAAAGTCGATGATTGCCATCGCTGTCGCGGCGGCCGCAATCGCAAGAATTGGGAGTTGTACCCAAGCTGCCGCAACGAAACCTAAGATGAAGTAAGGGATGTAAGCATTCTTCATCATGATCTTCATCAGTACTGCGAAACCAATAGCTGGCATGATGCCGCCGGCAACACCTAGGCCGTCGATAAGGTCTTTTGGTAGGACTTCAACGATTTTTCCAGCGTGCTCTGCACCAAGGTAGGTAGGTAAGAAAGCGCATAAAAAGTAGAATGAACCTAGTACGGAAAGCGCCATATAGTTCACGCGTTCAATACCGTCGGTATCTGCGTTTTGTGCAAACTCATCACACTTAGACATAACAGCTGACATTGCAGAGAACAGTAGGGTGATACCCATTTGAACTGCAACCGCAAAAGGAACAGCGACACCAACCGCGACATTAGGCTCAACTTTAGTGGTAATTGCGAAAGCCGTACCAACGATAGTACCGATGATAACGTTTGGTGGCTGAGCGCCAGCAAGCGGAGCTAGACCCATCCAGATCAGTTCTAGCGTACCACCGACTAAAATACCGGTTTGCAAGTCGCCTAAAATTAGACCAACAAGCGGACCAAGTACTACTGGACGGTGGAAGTGAGTCAGACCGTTGAACATATCAAGGCCCGCAAAGAAGGCTAGGATGCCGAGCATCACCGCCTGTAAGAGTCCTATTTCCATGATTGGTGTCCTTATTATTAGATAAGAGTAAAAATGTCAGTTGCACTTTCAGTTGGTACACCTTGAATTGTGCATGTCACCCCAAGTGCTTTTAGTCGTGCAAATTCCGCCACATCTTCAGCATCAACTGAAACTGTTTTAGCAATTTGTTTTTTACCTTCGGCGTAGTGCATGTTACCTACGTTGATACTGCTAATTGGTAAGCCGCCTTCGACCAATTGACGGAAATCTTTTGGAGTACGACAAACCAATAGAATGCGCTGACGAACAGCCGCTTTATGGATGGTTTCGATAGCCTTTTTTACTGTCCAGAAACGGATTGCGATACCATCAGCGATGACCATTTCCATCAGGTTTTGTTGAATAGTGTCTTCTGCTACTTCATCGTTAACGACAACTATAATATTGGCATCTGCAAAACCCACCCACTGCACACCTACTTGCCCGTGAACAAGGCGTTCATCAATACGACTTAAAACGATATTTGGCATGGTCTAATTTCCTTATAGAACTCTTTACTGATTGAATGGGTATATTGTGACGCCTTGCACCACACGGTTAACTTCACCAGTTGGGCATGGGTTATCTGGTCCCAAACCAAGTTGGAGTGATTTTTCACATGCCAACATTTGGCAGAACAAAATGAAGGGGAAGCACAGCCACTGATCGCCAAAGCCTAATACCCCAAGTTCAAAAACCCCTTCTTCATTGAGCGCGACTTCTGAGATAGCAACATGGCCGAGAGCCTGTTTGTCTCGACGGATTTCATTGAACAGGTCCATATCGTATTGACGCGTGTACGACTTGCTAGAAAGTAGCTGAATAACTAATGCTTTGTCGTTAATGGTAAATTTGGGACCATGACGAAAACCTAACGATGAATCGAAAGTCGTCATCACTTTACCCGCGCTGAGCTCCAACGATTTCAATGAAGCTTCTCGCGCTAAGCCGGAAAAGCCACCGCTGCCTAACACAACCAGGCGTTCATAAGGCATGCATGCCAGTGCTTTAATAGCTGGTTGCCACTGTTTTAGCTTGTCTTCACACAAGGTTGCTGTCGCGGCGATTTGTTCATTCCATTGGCTTGGCGACTGCCCACCAAGTAGCGTCAATGTCGCCATCAACATGCAACTGAAACTAGAGGTCATTGCGAAACTTTTATCGTTGGAGCCTTCAGGCATCAGCATGCAGTAAGCATTATCAGCAGTTTGGGCATAATGAGAGAGCCTCCCTTCTCCATTACAGGTTAAAAACAGGTGGTGGCAGTCACTAACCAATTGTTCGACCAGTGCCACTGCGGCGACGCTTTCAGGACTATTGCCAGAGCGTGCATAAGAGACAAGCAGGGTCGGACGAGATGGGTCAAGGTACTGCTCAGGATTTGACACTAAATCGGTCGTTGGAATTGACGTCACTTGGAAACCAACTCCTTGTTGAATAAACGGCGCGGCTGCATCACCAACAAAAGCTGACGTACCTGCACCTGTCAAAATGATGCGTAAGTCAGAGTGTTGTAACAGTGGATTCAAAAATGCACTTACCGCATCATGTTGTTGCTCCAAAATATCGGCCAATGCACGCCATAAGCGTGGCTGATGGCTGATTTCTTTCGCTGTATGAATACCATTATGTTGCTCTAGCCATGGCTGTTCGTAGCCTAAAAATAGGTTCATTAAATCGTCTCCTTACAAACCACTGCATTTGAATAACAGGCTGCGGAATAGACCTCAGTCACTTCCATAACCTTGTGAATTACGATGTCAGCGGGATGGTTTTCAATTTGATTTTGAGAAATGGCCTTAGCCTGATTTGGCAAATATTGGCTAAGGATCGTTACTGGCAACGGACTGGCAGCCAGGTTGTCAAATAAAGCCTTCTGCGATGCTTTCACTTCTGGATGAGTCCAGTAGTAACGAATGCGATCGCTCAGGCTGTAGCTGCAATCAAGGAATTGCTGGTGGCCTTTGCTTGAGTAGTGTGAGCGCCAATAACTTGGTTGTTCATGCATTACCTGTTCAATGGTGTCACGTAAATGTGAAGAGTGATGAGTTCCCAGCCATTCTTTTTCGGCGCGTTCAAGACCATAGAGAGCTTCACGCAAAGCAAATGTCAAAGCAGGACCCACTTTAAGAATGGCGAAATGGTCACCCACTAGTTGGCGGTAGGCTGGTGGGTTCTGGTAGTCGGTAGAGTGAGCTTCAAACACAAGGTGTGGCTGACTATCGATCATCTTACTCAGTGATTGAGCCTCATGACTTCGATAGTGGTGCACCATATGGTGGTCAAACTCAACGCCCGGCTGAACAACTAAAGCAATAACTCGCGGCCAGACATAACCAAGTCCAGCATCGCTGAATGCCCGATGATGAGCATCCAATGTTGCCAACGCCTTCTCTGGCTTAGTCACTTCGATACACTCTTCCTGCAGCGAGTCAAGTGCACCGCCTGGAGTAGGTACTTCCGTTCCAACTACATAAACAGGCGCTTCACCGCCAATACTTTTCCATGCCTGCTCCGCAACCACACACAGCTTTGCGGCACGATCTGCCATTAGTTCTTCACTAAGAGGCAGTTGGTCATCAACACAAGGCATTGAACAGTCGAGGTGAATTTTCTTAAATCCTGCACAAACATAGTCATGTATCATCTGAGCTGAATATTCCATTGCCTGACTTGAAGATAAGTTTTGCCAACAGTTTGGGCCAAGGTGGTCACCACCCAACACAACTTTATCTGCAGGAAAATTGAGACGTTCAGCTAAAGAGAACACATGGCTAGAAAAATCTTGCGGTGTCATTCCGGTGTAGCCACCAAATTGATTCACCTGATTAGACGTCGCTTCTATGAGCACCAATTGTTTATCTTGTGCCGCTTGTTTAATGGCGGCTTCAAGAACTAGCGGGTGCGCCGAGCAAACAGAGTAAATACCAGTTGATTGGCCTTGCTTATGCTGTTCAATTAAAGAAAGTAACGCTTTCATATTTATTCCTAGTTAACAGTTTGATCGGCAATAATCACTTCAACACCCATTTCAATGAGCGCTCGGTGCGTTGCGTGGGGAATATTGCTATCGGTTACCAATACATCGATTTGGTTTGCTGCGCGGATCATACAAAAGCTCTTTCGCCCAAATTTGCTTGAATCCGTAACAGCAATAATTTGGCGAGCGACTTCGCACATAGATCGGTTAACTTGTGCTTCTTGAGAGTCCGGCGTGGTCACTCCAGCCTGTAGATCGAATCCGTCCACGCCCAGGAACAGCTTGTCAAAAAGGTAAGAGCGGATTTGTTGCTCTCCATGATTTCCAATCAATGAACAAGACGCTCGGCGAAGGCTTCCACCGACAACATGAAGGTCGATGTTTTCGAATTTACTAAGTTGATAAGCAGTATTGAGTGCATTGGTCATGACAACCAATTGCTGTTTGTTCATCAAATACTGAGGCATAAGACCTATTGTGGTACCTGAATCTAAGATAACCGCCTCACCATCGTGAATAAGATTCGCTGCTACTTGAGCAATGGATTGCTTGGCACTGCGATTAAGCTGATCTTTGCGGTACAAAGGTTGGTCAAATGCAAAGTTAGGGTTAAGCGTTGCGCCACCATAACAACGAAATACGCAGCCTTCTTTTTCGAGCAAATTGAGGTCATGTCGAATCGTGACTGCAGAAACATTGTACTGGTCTGAAAACTCATCCACTTTGCCTGAGCCATGGCTACGTATGTGCGCCATAATTTGCTGTCTTCGTTCTGCACTGCTCATATACGAAACCTCTTACGTTTCATTTCACTTTAAGCATGAAATGTTTCGACTTTCTTTTGGTTGGTATTAAAGCAGGACAAATAATAAAAAAGTGAAACCTAGATCACAGCCAATTAGCTTTCGATTTCAGGCTAAAAAACCTTTCACTTTAGGATAAGTGAAAGTATTTACTTTCACTTATGATTGAGGATTACGCATTGAAAGAGCCATAAAGGCTGACTTTCGCAATTTAACAAGTGAAAGAGAGTGAGAAACTGACTCGATTGGTGGAGTTTCGAAGCCCAGCCTGCGTGAGATCACAAACTGGATTATCTGCTGATATTTTTGTGGTTAGCGAAATGCAAAACCAGCCTCGTTCAGGCTGGTTCTATTCGTTCTTGTAGCACTGATTTGGCTAAAAGGTAGGAAGTTGGAAAGCTGAGTTAATCCACTATTCGCACATCAACACCAAGATCAGTGAGCTGGTCGACGTAAGTCTGAGGAATTCCGCTATCTGTGATTAGCATGTTGATCTGCTCAGGACTAGCAATCAGACAAAAGCTATGGCGATCAAACTTCGATGAGTCTGTCACTGCAATCACAGTTTGTGCTGCTTCAAGCATTTTTCGATTGATGTTTGCTTCACCTTGATGAGGAGTTGTAATGCCAGATGTCTTGTCAAAACCATCAACCCCTAAGAACAATTTGTTGAATCGAAAAACCGTCAAAAAGTCCTCGCCGCCTGTTCCATGTACCGAATAAGAATTGTCACGCATAGTTCCCCCCGTGACCATAACAGATACATTACTTTGATTAGCAAGATGGTAAGCGATGTTAATACCGTTAGTCATAACAACCAAATCTTGCTTCCCTTCCAGATGATAAGCAATTTGCTCTGTAGTCGAGCCTGAATCAAGAATGACTTTGTCACCGTCTACAATCAGTGATGCTGCATACTCTCCTAGCTTCGCTTTAGTATTGTTGTTGAGCTGCTTTTTATCATTGAGTGGTCGCTCAAAGGCAAACTGATTATTGAGCACAGCACCGCCATAACACCTTTTTAAACAGCCTTTCTTTTCTAGATAGTTAAGGTCATTGCGAATCGTAACCTCTGAAACATTGTAAAGTTCCGAAAAATGGTTAACTTCACCTTTTTGGTGAGTTTGAATGTAGTGAAGGATCTCTTCACGTCTTTGAGCCGAGGTGGTCATAGGGGAATGTTCCGACAAGTAATCATTTGCTCTAACTAATTTCAACAGAGCACCATAACAAGCACCTTACTCCATGATGTAATGCGGTGTCACCCGACAAGTTAGGTAATGACCCCCTTCTTTCGGGGCATTTCATGATAGTTTTTCACGTCTCGTAGCCGTCTGAAATCCTTAACGCACCGTCAACCTCGACACTTATATATTCAATCTAACTTTCGAACTTCACACCAAATAGCTAATCCACTGCAAAGGAAATACCGTGTGACTTAAATCGTCGACGGCCGCTGCCGATTGAAAACCCATAACTTCGTGAAGCAAGCAACGGGAGAAACACTGAACACTTTAAGCCGCCCTTGATTTTCCGATACGTGTAATTACATTCGGCTAATCTAGAAATAGGGCGCAAGTACGCTTCAGGGCAGGCACAATAAATGACAATTGAGACATCGTATTTGTTCAATGAATCATACGACCTAGACCTAGGAGGACCGAGCTGCGTCTTAAATCAGCCTTTGAAAGACTATTTTCTCCAATAAAAATCGAATCAAAACCACTATTTAAGCTCGTGAACCCTCGCCTCAGTTTTGCCCCGTACCTTTTCTAAAGATCTTAATGCGATCTGAACGTCATATTTAAAACAAAATTTGAAAATTAATCATTTTATAGCCAGAGATAATATTCACTAAAGACGAATCATTTATACAAAAAAAGAGTCCACTACTGGATTGTATCCAAGCTTATGGATATTTAATCGAATTACAATAACTCCCGTTTCCACAGCTCCATTTCTAGTGAAATGATAATTTGATAGCTATCACATTTAGAACAGTTATTTTCCCATACTATCTCGGCATGTTAATTACTTAAGAGTAATTAAAAAACTAGTCACTCCTATTAATAAGCTTGAATTTAATTAGAAACAAGCGGTTAATCCCTACGTAAAATAAATAAAATCATTATTAAATGATCGGAGACATTATCATGCGGCTTTGTTGCGTAATTC
>NZ_JBFRLK010000135.1:0-12983 GCF_041469805.1 Vibrio sp. 10N.286.48.C11
CTTTAACTGATCGGCATTACACCATGTGAATCTTTTTATTTTATAAAAAAAGGGGGTAGATCACATATGCGGAGATTTTTATCGCATGAGTCCATGATATGGATAGGCATGTAACACTCGCCCCCATAGAGTTTTATCGCATCACTGAATCTACAGGCTTCTGCACTCGTTACTTGGTTGAATGACGACTGTCTGGCATTATGCGCCCAAGAAATCTCTAGGGCTGTTGACCTTAGTTATTATACAGCAAAGAATGAACGAAGGTAGTCAGTGGTAGAAAACAGCCAACAATTAAGTGACCGTTACGACGAACATGGTTACTTTGTTATCAGAAATTATTTCAATGAAGCTCAAATTGCATCGCTTAGAAAAGTCGTGCTGAAATTTCATGAATCATGGAAAGCAGACAACGAAGAGTTCTATAAAGAAGAAGCATTTAACTCGTCTTTAATTACGGGAAGCGAGTATTTGCCTGCCGACGATAGAAGCGTGCTTTTCGACTTCATAAGCTCGAAACAAGTGATGGATGTGGTTGATGCGGTGATTCCGAACAAGCCGGCATTCATGAATACACAGCTGTTCTTCAACCCAGTAAACCCGCAGCAAAAAGACTTCTGGCATCGTGACTGTCAATACGACTACGACATTGATGACCAGATGAAAGTCATCATGGAAACCCAAGTATTGCATCTGCGAGTGCCCCTTTTTGATGAGCCCGGCATGGAACTTATCCCCGGCACGCACAAACGTTGGGATAACGAAGAAGAGTACAATGTTCGCCAAGAAGAAAACGGCAAAGTGAGCAGCGATGACATCTCTGGTGGTAAGCAGATACCGTTAGCCGCAGGTGACTTATTGGTGTTTTCAGCGGATATGATCCACCGAGGCCGATATGGCTTGGATCGTTTGGCTTTGGATATTTTGATCTTCGATTCGGCGGCAGACTATGTCGACTACGTTGATGACGACTGTTTACCGACGCCAGCTATGTTAAGCAATATTAGCGACCCAAGGTTGTTTATGAACACGCTACACTTAAAATCAATGCAGTACTCATAATCCATAAAGGTGCCCAAACTATGACTGACACTAAGCAAAATACCCGAATTAGCCAGTTCCGTTTCGGTCAGCCAAAAGAATCTCTCAAGTTAGAACATGTCGCTTTAGGGGTACTAGACAAAGATAAAGTTCGCGTACAAATTGAAGCGACTAACATCAACCCTAGTGATCTGTTGTCGATTTATGGTGTGGGCCAATACAAACATAGCCATCAGCCGCCGAGAGTACCGGGATTTGAAGCGGTAGGAAGGATTGTAGAATCCAGCAGTGCTGAGTTTATAGTGAATCAACGAGTGCTTGTGGCAACCAGTGGAACATGGCAGAACTATGTCGATGTATCACCAGATGATCTGTTCCAAATTCCTCAACATTTAGACAATGGCTACGCCTGTCAGTTGTACATTAATGCGCTAACCGCATGGGTGCTAACGACAGAAATAGCCAAGCTGACCCAAGAGGATGTGTTGATCATCAACGCGGGCAGTTCAGCCATCGGTAAGATCTTCTCCCAGTTATCAGCATCACTCGGCTTCAACATCATTGTCGTTACATCACAGCAGACACAATACCCTGCCACTTCCTGTTGGGTGATAGATGCGAACGCTGATCTAGTTTCTCAAATTAAGGCATTAGGCTTGCCTATGCCAACCGTTGCCTTTGATGCGATTGGCGGCTCACCCGGAACCGATCTTGTTCACACCCTTGGCAACAACGGGCGCTTTATCAACTATGGGACGCTGTCGTTGGATTTTTACGAGCCACGCTTCTTTGAGTACGCGAAAAACCAACACATCGATTTCAGCACCTTCTTCTTGCGTTATTGGGAGGAAGCAGAAGGTAAAGATGTTCGCCGTGATAAGTTCACGACCATGCTAGATCACTTCATCACAAACGACATTCAGCTCGACGTTGACCGCTATCTACCATTCGATGAAGTGCAAACCGCGATTGATCTCATTGAATCGAAAACCACACGCCTAGAGGGCAAGATCATCTTACTGCCACAGTAAGTGAGAGTTGGACGATATATACCTTGTTTATTTCAACAGGCAAGACGTTCAACAGCTTACAAGCGTGCTTGTTAATACACCATCGCTTAGGAAGTTTGATTAAAGAAATCGAAGATTGAAAAGATAGCGAAGAGTTGTGGTGCATTTCTCCATAACTTAAGTGGTTACGAGATGGTCATGAATCACATTTATTTGAAACATCAATTAGTTATATCAGTAGAAATATGATACTGATCACCCATAAGATAACCTCGATTCTATATGGTAGCGTCATACTTAAAACCACGATGTGAACATACTTATGAAAAGACACATACTATCAAGCGCCATCCTACTCTCTCTAGCCTTTCCCACCTTTGCAGCTGATGGCGATATACACGATGTCACGATACTGGGTACTTCAGATATCCACGGTCATTTTATGGCGTGGGATTACGCGGCAGATAAACTCAACACTCGTGGTAGCTTGAGCCAAATCGCGACCAAAGTTGGTGAGATCCGCAAAGAGCAATCTAACATTATCCTTGTCGACGCTGGCGATACCATCCAAGGCAACTTCGTAGAAACCTTCAAAGACGAGCCCGTTGATCCAATGATGCTTGGCTTTAATCACATGAAATACGATGTGTGGGTTTTAGGTAACCACGAATTCGACTTTGGCCTCAAAACCCTCAACAGGGCCGTTACCCAATTTAAAGGGCAGTCTCTCGGTGGCAACATCAAGAACAAAAACGGAAACCCATTCCTGCCTGGTTACACCATCCTAGAACGCGGTAGCATTAAGATCGGCGTGATCGGAATGGATACCCCAATGACGGAGGTCTTTGCGCAAGGTACCAACCGTTTAGAAGGCGTCACTTTCACTAATCCAACCTTGGAAGTGAAGAAAATCGTCAAAGAGATTGATGATAAAGTGGATGCCATCATATTGGTTGCCCATATGGGAATTGAGAACGAGAATGACATTGCCGACACCGGTGTCACCGACATTGCCAATGCAAACCCAGAGCTTGATGCCATCGTCGCTGGCCACATGCACACTCGCATCGAGAAAGCCGTTGTAAATGGCGTTATTATTACTGAACCCGACAGATATGGCCGCGCCCTATCTCGTATCGATCTTCAATTTGAAGAGCGCGATGGCACATTCACTCTCGTCAACAAAGACAGCTTCACCTATAAAATTAAAGGTATCGACTCTGATGAGAATATGGACGAGTTATACCAGCCTTACCACAAACAACTCCGAGAAATGGCGAACAGACCTGTCGCTCAACTTACCGGCGTTGATTTAGTCCCAGAAAACGAAATCCGCGGTATCCCTCAAGTCCATGTTCAAGACACAGGCATCAGTGCGCTATTCCAAGAAGCGAGCTTCTTCTATGCACCTAAAGCCAATGTCATCGCACTTCAAATAGACAACGACAATGCCAAGCTCGATGTTGGCCCAATCAAAGCCAAAGACATCGCGTACAACTACCAATACGCAGGTGGCGAAATCACTGTCTACCAGATGACAGGCAAAGAGCTGAGAACCTACATGGAATGGTCTGCGGGCTACTTCAACTCAGTACAACCTGGCGATGTAACCTACAGCTTTAACCCTGAACGCAGAGCATCAAAATACTCGACCAATGACTTCTTCGCGGGCGTGGCTTATACCATCGACCTTACTCAGCCTGCAGGTACACGCATTACCAACCTCGCGTTTGCAGATGGCACTCCGGTTACAGATCAAACAGAAATCCGTATTGGTATGAATAGCTATCGAATGGGTCATCTAACCAAGAAAGGCGGCGTGCTAGAAGGCGAATCGTTCCCTGTACTTTTTGATACGGAAGCAGAGTATGGAGAAGAAGCAGGCACAATCCGTAATATGACCATCAAATATCTTAAAGAAGAAAGGAACGGTCAGTATGAAGGTAAACCTCAACAACGATGGGCACTTTCTGGTTTAGAAAGCCGTTATAATGAACAACGAGAGATAGTGAAGTCATTGATTAATGATGAAACCATATCAATCCCGACCAGTGACGATGGCCGCTACACAAACATCGCTTCTATCAACGTAAAAGAACTGATGTTCAAATCTGACGAAGCGAAACAAGCTGCCATAACCACACGCGAAAAGAAACTGGCGCAAGCAACTGAGCAAGAGAGTAAGCAGATCAAACGCGAAATCACTCTGATTGAAGCGCTCAATTAATCCCTGACCTCAAACCAATAACGACTTAACGACGCTTAGAGCGTGGTTAGGTCGTTTTTGTTCCCATTTTCCAACACCACATCTGTACTGAGTAAAACGGTTAATATTGGATGAATGATCTGCAAAGGCCAACTCATAGTTGGACAAAATCTTCTCAGCGAGTTTCCTAAATTAGTGATTTATGAATCACTTCAAGTATTGCAAACCTCCAATCAAGTGGCCAAATTCACTCAGCCACTACAGTACCACTACACGGTTGCTATAACGCCAACTCGTAAAGGTGATAAACGTCTTCACTGGTCAACGTTCTTGGGTTGCCTCCCATACAAACATCATCCATGGCTTTTTGAACCCAACCATCAATATCCGCATGCTTAACCCCAAGATGAGCCAGCCCAGAAGGGATACCCACTTCACGAGACAACGTGCAAATCAGGTCCACCGCTAATAGGGCTGCATTAGTGTCGTCTAACTGAGACGTATCCCCACCCATCGCTTCAGCTACTTCTCTAAACGCACTTGGAATCGTTTGAGCATTGAATGCGCTCACCACAGGCAGCAAGATAGCATTACAAACGCCATGCGCTAGGTTGTGTGTTGCCGAAGGCTGATGTGACAACGCATGAACCGCGCCTAATCCGGCTGAGTTGAACGACATCCCCGCTAAAAATTGCGCATCAGCAAGTGCCGACCGAGCTTCTATGTTCGCTCCATCCTTTACTGCCATAGGCAGCCATTTGGCAATTAGCTTAACCGCCTCGAGTGCGGTCGGAAGTGTTAAACGATGGGCGCCAGGAGTCACAACCGACTCAATGGCATGGGTCAGCGCATCCATACCCGTTGCAGCGGTAACAGAGGCAGGCAAACCAACCATCAATGATGGGTCGTTAACCGCAACATCTGGAATCTGTTTGGTGTCGACGATCACCATCTTAACGAGATTCTTCTCATCGGTAATCACCGAATTGGACGTCATCTCCGCCGCTGTTCCCGCCGTTGTATTAATAGCAATAAAGAACGCACCGCTATTCTTAACCAGGCCGACCCCATTATAATCGGTGATTTCGCCTTCATTTGATGTGACAATACGAATCGCTTTCGCACAATCAATAGGGCTACCGCCACCAACCGCAATCAAACAATCGCACCCGCTCTGTTGGTAAAACTCAGCACCTTGATTAACCAAACTAACGGTCGGGTTAGGGGTGACCTTATCAAAGGTGACATAATCGAACCCTTTATCATCGAGTGCACAATAAAGAGAATCTAATATCCCCAATTCAATAAGGTTTTTATCTGTCACTATCATTGCTTTTTTTACGGGTCGACAGTCCAACACTGCAACAGATTCTGCCACCGCACCTACGCCGGATAATGATAGTTTTGGTAAATTTAATGCAAACACCATAGTCATTCCTTTACGGTAAGAGCCCGAAGGATCGGGCCGATATCAATTACTTCTCAACTCGCAATCCATACGTCTTGAACTTATCGAGTACATGATCCATCTCTTGGTTTGGAAGCACTGGAACGTCTGGCTGAATCGCTGCACACTTGAGATAAAGCTCAGCCAATACCTCGGTTTCATGTGCTAACCACAATGCTTTCTTCAGATTTTCACCAACGGTGATCATGCCATGATGTTGAAGAAGAATAGATTTACTTTGACGAATGCCAGCATCTACATAATCAGCCAACTTAGGAGAGCCAAAGGTAGCATAAGGTACACAAGGTATTTCTGCCGCGCCCGATGCTGCAACCATATAGTGGATCGCCTGGATTGGACGATTGAGTATAGACACTGCTGTCGCGTTAATGGCGTGGTTGTGAACAACGGCATGGCAATCCTCTCTCGCTTGGTAGCAGGTTAGGTGGAAAGCCCATTCGCTTGATGGAATTTTGCCTTCCTCAAATTCTCCGGATTCGCTTACAAAAACGATCTTTTCCGGTGTCAGATTCTCATATTCAATACCCGTTGGAGTGATCAATAAACCACCTTCATAGCGCACCGAGACATTACCTGCGGTGCCTTGGTTTAATCCCAGCTTAGTCATCTCTAAGCATGTATCGATAATGTCTTGTGCTAGTTCATTTCTTGTTATTGTCATCGTATTACTTCCTTAAGCTGGCGTTACGCCTTTCTTTAAAATGATGTTTCCGTATTTAGCGGTTTCGCCCGTCAGTACAACTGCAAAGCACTTTTCGGCGCGGTCGTAAAAATCAAAACGATCCATGTGTTCTAATGCAGGCTTGTCTTTCGTGGTCTTTGTGATTGCCGCCATGTATTTCGATTCAACTGTTGGGTCGAGCTGGTCACCCTCTACTGCTTGCATCATGATCAGCGGGCTTTGGCAGTACACGTCGAGCTCAAATAGCGGTATTGTGCCCTCTAACAGCGTATCGATATTCACGCCATCGGCTCTTAGCACCACATGCGATCCAAACGTCTCCGCAGGAAAATGGGCGTCGGCAAACAAAATTTCATCGCCATGCCCCATTCGACTTAATACGGCAAGCAGTTCTGGGCTTATTGCCGGATGGATTCCTTTAAGCATTGTGTATTTCCTCCAATAACTGGGCGTATTGTTCACGGCTCTCAGACGGGGTGATGACTTGGTAAGCAGGCTTCATATTTTCTTGGGCATGATTGGCATCAATAAATACCCCAGCCCCTGCAAAGGCATACATCGCTGCCCCCGTCACTGTGGCTTCAGGCTGTTCAACCACATGGATAGGGATGCCAACAACGTCAGCTCTTATTTGGTTCCACAGTCTATTTTTAGACCCACCACCCACCACCATTAAACACTCGGTATTTAAGCGACAAGTCGTGGAAAGATAGTGCAGACTGCTCTTGAGTTTGAAGGCCAGTCCTTCTAGAGCGGCGCGGTATATCTCGCCCCTTGTGGCATTAATGGACAGGCCAGTAATCGCACCATTTCCTTTACCGTCACCACCAAGTAAAAAGGATGGATCGAACCTAACGCCATTTGCACCGATAGGGGCCGCTTCCCCTTCCGAAACCATCACCGCGTATTTACTGCTGCTCTCGGCAATATCCGTAAAGTAGGTGTTGGCGACCCATTCCATTACTGCACTAGAGAGCCATTGGATTGCTGGGTTAAACAAATCATTTTTAGCATCAAGCTCTGTTGTCATGCCCTCTTTGAGATAGTCAGGTTTTAACTGAGGACGTGGCGAACGAGCCATCAAGATCTCCCAAGTCCCTGAGCTTAAGAAAGACTGATTCTCTTTGGCACCAGAGCCGAACAAAGCAAACTGAGTGTCGTGACCTGCTGAAATCACTGGAACTCTGTTTGGAATGCCAAGCAGGAAGGCGACATCGTCTTTTAAACAACCCACTATTTCGCCCGCTTCAACCATGGGAGGAAAGTGCGCCTTCGTCAGCTCTAGGTACTGTAATACCCCTTCATTCCAGTCACCGCTGTCTAGGTCCGTCATCATCGACGTGCCAGCCATCGTTCGATCGGTTGTTAATTCGCCCGTCAGCTTTTGTGTCAACATCGACGAAATAAACACCCACTTATCCATATTGCTATAGACTTTTGGTTCGTTGTCTTTCAACCACTTAAGCTTGAATAAGGTATTGAACGAATAATCCCCGATGCCGTTGGTCAAATACAGTTCATCGCGGTCAATATCTTGCGAGATCTGGCTCATCACAGGCGCGGTACGAGCACATTTCCAAGAAATAATGGGATAGATCTGCTTTCCATCTTTATCGAAGGGCGCCCCGTCCACTCCAAAGGTAGTGACAGAAACGGCAACAATATCCGTCGAATTAATTTGAGCCGTTACCTGCTTTGAACACTCAACAAGCTTTTTCCAAATCTGTTGAAAATCCCAAACATGTTTAGTGCCATTCTGTAGCGTTTCATTAGCAATATAGTGCGACGCAACAATTTCACCTTGCTGGTTAATCGCAATAGAGCGGACGTTGGTGGCTCCGCAATCAAGAATAATAGCAATCGACATAACTCACCCCTTTAAGGCCTACCCCAAGTTGGGGCAGGCAAAATTAGTTACCTATTGAATTACTTATAGATAGGGCCGAAGTTCTGACAAGCGCGATAGTCCTGTCCCTCAACATCCTGACCAAATGCAGACCAAGTATGCGGACGAAAGATGTCTTGGCTATCCACGTTATGCATCGATACCGGAATACGCAGCATTGCAGCGAGAGAGATTAAATCGCCGCCAACGTGGCCTGAAGTGATAACACAGTGGTTAGCGCCCCAGTTTGCCATAACGTCATAAACCGATTTAAATGCGCCTTGGCTAGTCAAGCGAGGGACGAACCAGGTCGTTGGCCAAGTCGCGTTAGTGCGCTCATTTAGGGTATTATGAACATCTTCTGGCAGTTCGATAGAGTGCCCCTCAGCAATTTGCAGCACTGGACCAATACCCGAGATAATGTTGATTCGATGCATAGTAAATGGCATGCCACCTTCAGTTAGGAACTGAGACGAGAAGCCGCCCCCACGGAAGTATTCTTCAATGGCTGGGCACCATTTCGTTGCATTTAGAGACGCTTCAACGTCGGCTTGTGTCAGTTCCCAGTGCGGTTTCATCGCCGGCTTACCATCAGCTGTTCTCGCTTTACCTGCCCCATCGAGCGCTGCTGAGCCAGAGTTAACCAGGTGCAAGAAACCGGAATCTGGGCGGGTCCCTGTCACACGCTCTACCGCATCTTCAGACCAGTAGGTACGAACATCATGGAAAACCTGAGCCTCACCCGTCAGTAGCTTACCAAACATCATATTTACGCCGTTCAACGCGTCGTTTTCTGTTGCCACACAGATTGGTTCACGAATGCCGTTCCAATCAAATGAGGAGTTCAAGATGGCCTCTGAAAAATCGCCATTGGGCAAATGATCGGTCCAATGACGCTGACCTTGGAAGCCAGCCAGAATAGCATTGTGTCCTAGCGATTCTTCACCAAAGCCTAGCTCTGCAAGTTTTGGGTTGCCTTGCATCAAATCGCGCATGATCATGGTCATCTTAATGACGGTATCCCAATCCTCTGCTTTACGCTCTTCGGTGAAAGGGGTGCCGTTATAATCTTTACCTTCTTTACACCAGTCTCGTACCCAAGCACGTGCCAGTTCAAACTCTTTCTTGTCATAGACTTCTCGATCCAAACGGCGTTTGATTTCTGTCATATCGACATATTCATTACGCATGCCCAGATACTTCTGGAAGAACTCAGGGTTAACCACAGAGCCCGCGATGCCCATAGATACAGAGCCCATCGAGAGATAAGATTTACCGCGCATTGACGCGACGGCTAAACCTGCACGGCAGAAGCGAAGAATCTTGTCCTGTACGTCACTTGGGATTGACTCGTCTCCTGCGTCTTGCACTTCTTTGCCGTAAATTGAGAATGCCGGTAAACCCACTTGTGAGTGGCCTGCCATCGCGGCGGCTAGGTATACTGCACCTGGACGCTCAGTACCATTGAAACCCCAGATGGCTTTTGGTGTATGCGGGTCCATATCAATGGTTTCTGTGCCATAACACCAACACGGTGTTACTGTCAGTACAAGGCCCACATTTTCACGTTTAAATTTGTCAGCCGTCGCAGCAGATTCTGCTACACCACCAATACAAGAGTCGGCAAGGACACACTCCACTTTCTCTCCGCTAGCATGGCGAATATTCTCTTGAATAAAATGAGCTGCGCGCTGAGCCATTCCCATAGTTTGATCTTCAAGAGATTCGCGTACACCCATTTGACGACCGTCGATGGTAGGACGAATACCGATTTTAACTAACTGTGACATCATTGATGTTCCTTATTATTTCTTTAATTCAGGGGGCAGGTTAATGCTGCCCCTGTGGATAATTCTTTACTTAACTTGGTAACCTTTTGCGCCGTAGTACACTAGGTAAACGAAGCCAATGAATGGGATAACAAATGCGGCACCAATGCCTGCTGCATCTGAGATTTGCCCCATGATGGCGGTTAGCAGTGCACCACCCAGGATTGCCATGATTAAGAAGCTTCCACCAAACTTTGAATCAGACCCTAAATCTCTCAGTGATAGCCCAAAAATAGTCGGGAACATCAGAGACATACATGCAGACACACCGACTAGTGCATAAGCTCCTGCTAACCCACCCACTACCATGATTACAGCGACTAAAATCGCAGCGATCGCAGCCAAAGCAGCAAGTAGTTTTTGTGGTTCAATGTGTTTCATCAGCGCGACACAAACCCAGCGCATGACAGAGAAAATCACAATAGATGTCAGTAGGTATGTTGATGCTTCTGCTTCTGTACCGCCGACTTCTTGCATCACGTAACGAATAGTCCATGACCAACAACCAATTTGCGCACCGACATAGAAAAACTGAGCTAACACGCCTTTGGTGAAGTGGCTTCGCTTGACAATACGGCGGTACGCCTGACCAAATGTAGACTCACCGGTAGTACTTGTGTCCTTTGCGGCCGGCATCTTAGTTTTAAGAATCAATAGCCAAATTAAAGCAATAACAACTGCTACGCCCATATAGGGCATCATTACTGCGTACAGTTCGTCAGATTGAATTTTCGCTAGTTCGTCAGCAGCCATGGCCGCACGTTCACTATCCGTTGCAGGGTTTAGTTGCGATAAGATGTAAAATTTGCCAATTAACACCCCAGTGATCGAACCAATAGGGTTACAAGCTTGAGCAATATTTAGACGTCGAGTTGCGGTTTCTTCAGGACCCATCGCTAATATGTATGGGTTGGCACTTGTTTCTAGAATGGAGAGACCGCCAGCTAGAACAAATAATGCCAGCAAGAAAGGTAAATATTCCATTGCTTGCGCGGCGGGATAAAATAGCAGTGCGCCGGTTGCAAACAATCCAAGGCCCAAAAGCACTCCGGCTTTATAACTGTATCGCTGTATGAAAAGCGCAGCGGGAAGAGCCAAACAAAAATAAGCGCCATAGAAAGCCGTTTGTACCAAACCGGATTGCATATCGGTTAAAGTAAATACTTTTCGAAACTGTGCAATAAGTACATCAGTCATGTTATTTGCCAAACCCCACATGGCAAAACAACAACATAGTAGCCAAAAAGCAAATTTAATTTCCTTTGGTATTACCTCTACTTTATTATTCCTCTGTGTTTCAGACGAACTTATATTGAGAGTATCATTCATAAGATATCCTTATTTATTAATTAAATTATTTATTTTTATTTTAAAGTTTATTTTGTTTCACGTTATTACAAATCAGTTATTACTACATCTACCGATTCGTTATCACATATTTTAAGAAGACTTCTTTTTTTGTATTTAGATTTATCGGCAATTAGAATAACTTGATCAGATATATCGATAAAACTTCTTTTTATTTGATAGTTATATTCATTTGAATCCCAAACTCCTGAGTCATAATCAAACCCAACGCAGGAAAAGAAGCAGACGTCCAAAGACATATTAGCCAGTGTCTCCACTGCTAGTGGACCATAGAAACTACTGTACTTCTCGGAATAACTGCCACCAGTACAAATTACATTAATATTACTTTTACCTTCAAGGGCAATAACATTCTGAAGAGAATTGGTAATAATAGTGCAACTGATATTTGGAATCTCTCGAGCGAGACACCAACTCGATGAACTTGCGTCTAAACCTATTACCATTTCTTCTTTAATATAATCTAACGCTTTGCTTACCAGTAATTCCTTTTCTTCTATATAGTCCTTAGAACGCGCATGAAAAGAAAGACCTTCATCAATTTCTTGAACACTAATAGCCCCACCATGAACTCTTTTAAGTGCGCCCGATTCATCAAGCTTTTTTAAATCTCGACGAATGGTTTCCACAGAAACATTAAAGGCTTCTGATATTTCTTCGACGGTTGCACTTCTTTGATCATTTATTAGTTCAACAATTTGTAGGCTTCTCATAATGGTCTCCCGCTTGCTTGATTATTAATTTACCAATGAAAAAATGGCAAAACTGTGACGAAATCGCCATCAAGCCCGTTATTGACCGATTTGTGACTGATATTGTGGACTATTAAACACAAATGCCCGAAACTTATAAAAACAGTCATTCATTAATAAGGAATTATAATTGTTAGAACAGCTTGTAATCACCACTTACATAGATTGAATGATATTGCGAATACTTGCCTATTTAGACCAAAGCGTATAACTCAGGAGAGGGGAGGACACGAAATGTCTGCACAGAGACAGTAATAAGAATCCACCAAGTAAACATGAAACAATGATTAGTTGAACTTGGCTAACTAAAGTGGGTAAAAACAAGAGAATTAATACTCTAAGAAACTTGGGGGCATTAACAAGTTAGAGAAACAGCACTATCCCCCTCCCCCAACACACTTTCATAAAGAAAACCTTTAACACGTTAAACCATGATTTATTGCACTTAAACGTGGTCACGAACCGTCTGACGATAAATTCGAAAGCCTCTGAGGTGACTCTAAGCTCCCACAAACACCTGTATTCCTCCTCACACTGATCTATTTCTCTCTTTTCGCAGTACAAGGTTATTAATTATTCGATATAAATCGCTTTCTTTTTCAAATTGTTGTCTACAGTTTTATAGAGCTTGTCGCTTCAGTAATTGCCACAAGTAACGACACCTTTTGATGGTAGGTTTTGGTTATAAGGAAAGGAAATGGAAAGCCCAATTGTCACACTCACACAGGCTTTGTTGCGTAATTAA
>NZ_JBFRLK010000136.1:0-10417 GCF_041469805.1 Vibrio sp. 10N.286.48.C11
CAAGTGTCGTCTACCCGACCATTTCTACTTAGTGCTTTTACTCGTTCATATCCTGTTAATGAGCTTTTGCAATACTAAAAGTTATCCATTCTTCTTACGTTGTTCGCTGTTAATCCCCGAGATGTAATACGGGGTGAAAGTCTGTACAAACGAATACACAACCAAATATAAATGTGCATTTATATACATACATCAATACTCAATAAGTATCTTATAGGTTAGAATCAATTACTTTCTATATATTGGACTTGAAGTTTGAAGTGGATAGATCAACTACTTGATTTTGGTTATGTAATTTGTCAGCGCCGACTTTCAGGTTCGCGCTATCTTATGGGCTTAGGCATAAAGCTCTTTACTCTTACTGCTATTGGCTCACTTGCATTTCAGTTTAGCAATGGTGAGTACTCATTCATCATTGATACAGCGTCTGACTCAACATATGAAATTGCGACGTTGGTAGGTGTGTATGTCTCAATAGTAATGATCGTCGTAGGATTCTTCTTTGAAGTTTACGCAATGCTATTTGGTGAGTCAGCCTCAAAGAACAGAGCAAAGAGTATCGATTTAAGAAGCTTAGATGGGGCTGCCGCTCCAACCCTATGCAGTAGTTTTAGTTCCACAATCGAACCTGCTGGGTTACATGATGACCTTTTCATGTGGAAGTCTAGAAAGCAGACTCTTGAGGACTGGTTAAAAGAATCATGCGCCAAACTTCAGAAGTTTTACGACGAATCACTTCAGAAATTAAATGGCTTTGAACCAAGCAAGCCACTCGCTTTAGGAGCTATAGCTCATGTTCCGCATTGCTTTACTTTAGGTTACTTGGTTGGAAATAAGCGTTTAGTTAATTACTACTGCTGGAACCGTGACAACAAGAAGAAACATAAGGAACGATGGTTAGACTGTCGAGATGCTAGAAGTAGAGGTCAAAAATTAGAGTGCTCAGAAATTATGAAAAAGCCGGAGGTCCTAGATTCTCAGGTAACAACGCTAGGCATTTCGATAGAAGTCTCTTTTGATAATGACTTAAAGACCTTTTTTGAAGATCTAGAGTTAGATCGCGCTATTGCTTATAGAGTTGAAAGTAGAAGCGTTGGAAATATGTTCTCAGATGTAGAGCAATCAAACTTTGTTGCCTCCCTTAGAACCGAAATAAATAACACTCTTCTTAAGAAGTATCCCCACGTTACTGAAGTTCATTTGACCCTTATGGCTCAAGCCTCGCTAATAATGCGCATAGGGGCGGAGTTTAATCAAAATCACCTTAGTCAACAGATAAACGTACATCACTTCGATGGTGCTGGTTACCCTTGGTCATTACAAATAAACAAAGACCAAGAAGTTAGCTATTTAATTAAGTAAGGAAACTATGTGAAACATCAAAAAATATTTACTGAATTCCTCACAGGAGTGGTCAATCTCAATCAAGCTCGAGTTAACAAGGTTACTACCACTTCGGTGTCTGTTGAGAAGTATGTAAAAGATCACGACGATTTTAAAGGGATTTTTAGAAACGCCTCGCCTCAGGGGTCATACGGACATAAGACGATTATCAAGCCAGTTAAACACAAAGAATTTGACGCTGATATAGTCTTCTTTATGGACGAAAATGATAATTGGGAGCCTAAAGACTACATCACAAAACTTCATCAGGCTTTTAAGGGGTCAAGTATCTATAAAGATATGGTTCACTATAACACTCGTTGTGTTTATCTTGATTATTCAGGTGATTTTCACATCGATGTTGTTCCATGTATTGTACAAGTAACAGAAACCGTGTTCGGTAATCATACACAATATTTGATTGCGAATAGACACACCAATGAATTTGAGCTTACTGACCCTGAAGCATACAAGAAGTGGGTCGCCGACAAGAATTCAGTGGTAGGTAACAACAACCTCATTAAATGTATTCGCCTTATCAAGTATCTTCGTGACATAAAAACTACGTTTTCATGTAAATCAATACTTTTAACCACTTTGATTTGTAATATGGTTCACGACTACGAATCTAATAGTGATGACTTCAAAGATATTGCTACCACCTTAAAGACAATTTTTACCCGCTTGGATGATTATTTGAGCTTTCACGATTCAATGCCAGAAATAGTCAATCCAGTACGAACCGAAGAAACGTTTACTCGACACTGGAATGAAGAAAAGTATGCGAATTTCAAAACAAAGATCGGCGATTATAGATCTTGGATAGAAGATGCATTTGATGAGACAGATCGAACTGAGTCTATAAAAAAATGGCGTCGTGTGTTCGGAGATAGTTTTCATTCTGTTACCAAGAAGTCAGCCACAGCAACTACCTATGATGAAATTTTGGACGAAGCAAGTCAGCCTAACTTCCCTATTCCTCCTCACTGCGCGCACCACAGATGGGAAGAAGTGGAGAACGTTGAGAGTGTCAACTTAGATGTTGAGTATCGTAATAAAAATAGCGTCAATCCGTTTGCTAGAGCTGTCCAGCAAATTGTTTTTGGCAGGAACTATTCGCTTAAGTTCATGGTTACAGATGATATTCCTCTCGGCTCAGACGTATATTGGCAAATCACTAACACTGGAGAAGAAGCGAGTAGGTTAGGTCAATTACGAGGCGGGTTTGAAATCGGTGGAAAAATCAAAGAAGAAACAACCTCTTATAAAGGGAATCACTTCGTAGAGGCATTTGTTGTTAAAGACGAGGTGCTCTTAGCAAGAAGTGGTAAGCTCGTCGTTCCTATCCATTGATAGATATAAGGCTCGCTAATACGAGCCTTTTCCTTCTTGCTTCAGACCTATTCACAGCATATTTTGGATCATTCCGAACAGTCATTTCCTCAGGATTATCCGATCACTTCTAGCCTTGCACCGAAACGAGGTATCGCAATCACAGAAATACGTATTCACCGCCAGCCACTCACACTAACTTTTCCCTATAAAATGTTATTCATGCATTGCTAATATTTGATTTCTAGTACCACATTTCTGTCCAAAGCCTTCACTGGCTGAATTTTTACCCGTGGCACTTTCTACCTCAGAAGTACCTGACTTCTTGATTCAACTCGGCAGCGCTCTTCTACAAAATAGTACTATTAGTTCAATTTTTGCAATGCAACAAAGCTAAGTTATGGGGTCGCAAGAACGATTTAACCTTCAGTTGGACCTGAAAATAGGGATATATTATTCAATCTATTTGATATAAGTAAAAAACCAGTCAAATTGATTATGTTACCATCGCCAACTCGGTATTGGCTTACTCAAAGGAGGCAGACATTGGCTAGAAGAGGTAGTGGTTTAAGAACCGTTGTGAAGGTTGCTAAGGCGATAGATCGAGCAAGCAAGCAAGCTGCTCGTGACGCTCAACGCAGAGATAAAGCTCGCCAGCGTGCTGAAGCCCAAGCACTTAGAGAACATGAAAGATCTGTACGTGAAGCTCAGCGAGAACTAAAGAAACAAGTGAAATTACAAAAGTCAGCGGCAAAGCAAGCTTTCAAAGATGCCTTGGTAGGTGCAAATGAAGAATACCTAGAGCGTTGCGAAGATCGAGCAGCCCTTAGAAAGCAATTTATACAAGAGGTCTTAAGATAAACAATGGATAACAATATACTGCTATTGGCGGGAATCTCTTTCGTGGCGATTTTGCTCACCTACTTCTTTACAAAACGATCAGCAGACAAAAAAGTTAGTCTGTATAAGTCGCTCGATGAAGCGTTAACAAAAGCTAAGAAAGAACTTGAAGCACAGACAGAAGCTAATGAGTTGGTAAAACAATCCACTAAGAACGCAAAACAAGAGCTTTCTGATGTGAGTGCTGAGACTTATGAATTGCAGGCTTTAAAAGGACAAGATGAGTCGCTTCAGCTTAGTATCCTAGAGCAGCAAGCCTCCCTTGAAGCTATTAAGGGCAGCTTAGGTGAGCTTAATAGTAAGATTGAAAAGGGTGAGCTTGACCTTAATCAGCTGATGGGGGGGATAGATTTGTATTCACGCCTTGATGAATACACTGCTCATGGCCACTTTGAGATGCCAAAATATCTATACGAGACATCAGTTCGATATGCTGAAGAAATTAAAGATATCAGACAGCAACAGAAAGATATGATCAAAGATAAGACAGCTATTACTTTCCCAGAAACAACTGTTATTTCAAGTGACAATGCATTCAACAAGAAAATTCTTAATGGTCAGGTTAAGCTGATGCTCACAGCTTTCAACATTGAATGCGACATGTTAATTAGCAAGGTGTCACCTAGCTCATTTGGTCGAACGCTGGAGCGGATCGAGAAACTAGCAAATACCTTGGAAAAGTCGGCAGCGACACTTGAGTGTGGCTTTGACATCGACTATGTCGAGCTTAAGTTCGAAGAATGTAAGCTTCAGTACCAATACACACTGAAGAAGCAGGAAGAAGTCGCGGAACAGAAACTGATCAAAGAACAAATTCGGGAAGAGCAGAGAGCAATTAAAGAGTTTGAAAAAGCAGTAGCTGATGCCGAGAAAGAAGAAAAGATGTATCGAAACCTTCTCAACAAGGCTCAGGAAGAGCTTGCCAAAGCAACTGATCAAGAACGCAGTGAGATGGAGCAGAAAATAATTCTTCTAGAGCAACAACTAGCTGAAGCTGAAGCCAAAGAAGAAAGAGCTAAGAGTATGGCTGAGCAGACCCGTAAGGGCCATGTTTACGTAATAAGTAATATTGGCTCATTTGGTGAAGATGTTTACAAGATCGGCTTAACACGTAGATTAGAGCCGATGGATAGGGTTAAAGAACTTGGAGATGCCAGCGTACCATTCCCATTTGACGTACACGCTATGATCTATACGGATGACGCACCTGCACTCGAAACAGCATTACATCGTAAATTTAGTTCTCAACGTGTTAACGCTGTCAATCTTCGTAAAGAATTCTTTAATGTCGATTTAGACGATATCAAAGAAGCCGTGGAGAAGATTGCTGGCGTAGAAGCTGAATTTAAGATGACTGCACTAGCTGAAGATTATTATGAAAGTTTAAGATTAAGTGAAGCCGCTTAAGCAAGTAAGAAATGCACTAGTATCGTGGCTCTAGTGCATTTCATTACACTTATTAGTTCATCAATGTTGAAGAATGAGTTAAGCGACTTTCCATACTTATACTAATTGATGCTTTGCTAAGTTTTGGATTTCCTAAACTCATTTCTGTCCAAAAGCGAGTTGCGGAGGCTCTTCTAAGAGTGTGATACCGATGGTCAAGGAAAATCATAAATGCCTAGCGAGTAGTGAGCTGTGCGAGCGTCAGGAGTGGCTTTATTATTTTACTTTACCATCCTTTCCTTAAATACCCTTTTGGCAGGGTGATGGTTTCACGCAGTGAGGCCATCACCTTACAAAGCCTTCTCGAAAGAAATTTCATAGAGCAATCGTTTTTAATTTGCTACTATTTTTGTAAAGAATGGTAGCGGTAATTTTGAACAAAATTCATCTACAAAAACACTGACTTTACAAATTATTCAATTTTCGTAAAGGAAAACTGAGATACAAAGGTCTTGTTAGCCTTTATATAGTGGGAATTGCACTCACTCACCCACTCAGTGAAATTAGTTTTTAGTAGATATAAGGGGACTTCAAAGAAAAGAGCGAAGATTAGTCTTTCCGTTCACAACGATTAATCAATACGGCAGCGCTTAAAGCGCTGCTTTTTTATTGCCACTCTCTAGAATCCGCCTCTACATAAGTTTTCACTTCTAATTCTGCGTTCCCAAGACAACAGGCATAAAAAATCCCGCCTTTTATGGCGGGATTCAATTATTTAGCTAAGAAGTCTGTCTTAGATAAACTCCACTTTAGTCACTTCTTTGATAGCAGATAGAACAAATGTTGGTACTGCTGCAATGAAGATTAACGATATTAAGTGATTAAACTCTAGCGCTTCTGTGCTGAATACCAACTGACCGAAGCTTGTGTACACAACGCTTAAAGACAAGATAGCCGATACTGCCACCGCACCAAGTAGGTAGTGGTTAGTGAACGGATTCTTACGATAAATCGTTGTAAACGTACGTGCATCGAACAAGCTCCAAAGTTGAGCAAAGATCAGTGTTAAAAACGCAACGGTTTGTGCGTATTGAGCACTGTAACCACCGTCGAGTGCGTAAGAGAATGTCACAAAGCTTAGACCACCTAATGCGAGACCACGAGTTAGGATACGAGCGCCTAGACCATTAGAGAAGAAGCCTTGGTCACGTTTGCCTGGCTTACGCTCCATGAGATCTTTCTCTTCTGGCTCAACACCGAGTGCGAGTGCTGGTAGACCATCAGAAACGAGGTTAACCCATAAAATCATTAGTGGAGTTAGCGGAAGTACTACATCTGGTCCCATGAGTAGGAATGCAAATAGGATTACCGAAACCTCACCCACGTTCGCTGTAAGTGCTTGGCGGATAAACTTACGTAGGTTATCGAAAATTTGACGACCCTGACGTACCGCCTTCACGATAGTACTGAAGTTGTCATCCAACAGGATAAGGTCACCTGAGTCTTTCGCAACAGACGTACCTGTAATACCCATCGCAACACCAATGTCTGCACGACGCAGTGCTGGCGCATCGTTCACGCCGTCACCGGTCATAGAGGCAACTTCATTGTTCTCTTGCTGCGCTTTTACGATACGCAGCTTGTGCTCTGGAGTAACACGGGCAAATACTGCAACCTGAGAACAGATAGACAACAGCTTCTCGTCATCCATTTGGTCAAGCTCAGCACCCGTTACCACTAGATCGTCTTCGCTACGGATGATTCCGATTTCACGAGCAATCGCTGCTGCCGTGACTGCGTGGTCACCGGTAATCATTACCGTACGAACACCAGCGCTATAACAGCTATTTACTGCATCGCGTACTTCTGGGCGTGGTGGATCCATGATGCCATAGATACCCAGGATGCTGACGTCTTTTTCAAGCTCAGGGAAATCTAACTCAAGCTCTTCTTCTTTTAATTCACGGAAACCAACGGCAAGTGTACGCAGAGCATCACCACCAAAGGTTTGGATTGCCGCTTCAAAGTTTAAATGAAGCTCTTGAGACGGTGCGGTATCGAGAGCCAAGTTGCCTGAAACTTCACAGCCAACCGTTGGTACGAAACCACCGTCAACCATGAAGCTGGTTGATTTACCAAGAACAACATCTGGCGCACCTTTCAATGCTAGGAAGTGCTTACCTTGTGGGTCACGAACGATAACAGAAGCCATCTTACGACCAGAATCGAACGGGAACTTCTTAACGATTGAGTAGCCACCCGTTGATAGCATTTCATCTTGTTTAAGACCTGCTTTTGCAGCTGCAACAATTAGTGCACCTTCTGTCGGGTTGCCACGAACCGTCCATTTACCATCAGCATTTACATATTCAGCATCGTTACAAAGCGTTGCAACAACAAGACCTTTCATCATTGCAGGGCTGTTTGTCGCTTCGACATTGTGACCTTTGGTAATGAATTCACCCTTAGGGTCAAAACCTTTACCTGACACATCCCAGTAACGACCAGACACATCGTACGCTTTCATCACCTGCATTTGGTTTTGTGTTAGCGTACCGGTTTTATCTGAACAGATAACGGTTGTAGAACCAAGCGTTTCGATTGCTGCTAGCTGTTTAGCCAAAGCATTATTCTTAACCATCTTAGTCGAGCCCATCGTTAATACGATAGTAACCACCGTTGGTAAACCTTCAGGAATAGCGGCAACCGATAAAGAGATACCTGTTGTTAGGATTTCTAACCATGGCATACCGTGGTAAACACCGATAGCACAAACAATAGCAACAACCACAAGAGCAACAACCAATAATGCGAGTGCGATGGTGTCCATACGCTCTTGCATTGGTGTTTTCGTCTCTTCCGTTTGGTTCATCATATCAGCGATGTGACCAACTTCAGTTTGCATACCTGTGCTTGTTACCACAGCAAGGCCTGTACCTGTAGTCACGATTGTTGTCATGAAGCCCATGTTTTTCTGATCGCCAAGACCAAGGGTCTCATCTTCAAGGCGTTCAGACTGCTTATTCACTGGCTCAGATTCACCGGTCAGTGCAGCCTCATCTACCGTCAGACGGTTTGACTCAAGAATACGAACATCAGCAGGCAGAATATCGCCAGTATTAATTTTGATGATGTCACCAGGAACGAGGGTTTTAGCTGGAACACTGATCCATTTACCATCGCGCATCACTTCGGCTTCTGGAGCTGCCATTTCTTTTAGCGCTTCCATCCCTTTCTGAGCTTTAAATTCTTGCCAGAACGCGATACCAGTATTGATAAGGATAATCACTGCAATAGCCATAGCATCAATCGCGTGGCCAGTAGACCAAGAAACGATTGCACCAACAGCTAGAATAAAAATCAGTGGGTTTTTATATTGATGAATATACAGTTCCCACGCAGAAGCTGACTCTTGTGCAGTCAGTTCGTTAGTGCCGTGCTTCTCTAAGCGTGCATCCGCTTCAGAAGTTAATAAACCTGTCGTTTGATCTGCGTTCAGTTCGTTTAAAACATCTGAACTTTGTTGTGTAAACCATTTACTCGTCATTTGAGTACTCCACATCAATGCCTCACGCCGAGGCTAATGTAATAAAATAATACTTATTCTTATGTGATAGAAAAATCGCACAAATCAAAAGTGAATATTTAGTCGATTTGGTGCGCTTGAAAAACTATATAGTAAGGATTGTCTATTTAGCAAAGATCGCAAAAGATACACTTGATACACACTTGACAACTACTTTGAAAACACAACCACATCAAACATCAAACATAAAACAAACAATACAAGCCCAAACTATTGTTTAAAAAAGATAAGCACAAAAAATAGACACCCTTTGCACTTTCGTAAAAACCATTGGTTATCGGCGTATTTTATCGAAAATTCCTTAATAACGAAGTAAAACATCGGAATAACCTTTCTATAAACAGGGAGATGTTGGCGTAATCATAAATTGATAAAATGGAAAGTTAGATGCCAATTGTAAAAACGAAAGGAAATCAGCAACAAGATGGAGATATAAGTCACAATTCAACAACCAAGGCCATTCTTGGCCATTACAAAAAAGACCAACACTCAAACTTACTATTTATGCAAAACTGCGAATTAAGCGCTAGTGACTGACAAATTAATAAGTCCGTCGCTCTTTAATTTCTTGTAATACAAATAAGAAAAAAGGCAGAGGGGGAGAGTAAGATAGATGATGAGAATAAGAAAATATGACCAAACTCATCATCTCTTTGGTGTTGCTTATGAGCTTGCTCATATATAGTGCTATAAAAGAAACAACCAATAACAAGCTAGGAGCAAATCATGTCAAACGGTCGTATTTTACACACCATGCTACGCGTGGGTGATCTAGACAAGTCTATCGAGTTCTACACCAATGTAATGGGCATGCAGCTATTACGTAAGAACGAAAACAAAGAGTACGAATACACACTGGCTTTCGTTGGCTTTGGCGACGAATCTCAAGGCGCAGTGATTGAGCTGACTTACAACTGGGACACCACGGAATACGATCTTGGCTCTGCTTTTGGTCACGTTGCTATCGGTGTTGATGACATCTACACAACGTGTGATGCGATTAAAGCAGCTGGCGGCAACGTAACGCGAGAAGCGGGTCCGGTTAAAGGCGGCTCTACACACATTGCGTTCGTTAAAGATCCTGATGGCTACATGATTGAGCTGATTCAGAACAAACAAGCAAGCGCAGGTCTAGAAGGTTAATTCCTTAACCTCTTTGAGAAGTTGAGTTTGAACGCCTGATGAAATAAAAAAGAAGCGAGCACTATGCTCGCTTCTTTTTTATCACTCTCCCCATAATCGATATGCTTCACCAATTATTCTTAACAATCTCATTGATGAAACTTTACATGATAATGATTATCATTTAAATTAACCACCTATTGATTAGTGAGGTAATACAATGATTAGCGAATGGGAAAAACACACGTTACTTGCCGATACTGCATTGCAGCTCGACGATCCTGTACGAAGTATTCTTCATTATCAGCAGGCTTTGAACTTAAGTGAAGAAATTACAGAACGCACCGATATTCAAGCCGATGAACGCTTACTGATCTCGGTGATTTCTTGCCACAATCTTGCTCAATTCTGGCGTTGGGCTGGCGACACTGAATACGAGCTCAAGTATCTTCAACTGGCTTCTGAAAAGGTACTCACACTGATCCCTCAGTGCCCTAATACTCAATGTTCAAGCTTTATCGATTCTATTGGTTGCTGTAAGAAAGCGCTGATCGATTTCATGAAACGCCACCCAAACCCTAAAATTGCCTCTATGGTGGAAAAGATCGATACCGCGACCAACTGTGAAATGATCGCCCGCTTCCGCTTGAATTAAACAAGTTCCGTTAAAACAACGACTCCAAATTTAAAAATCGAGTAGGAGGAGGC
>NZ_JBFRLK010000137.1:0-9755 GCF_041469805.1 Vibrio sp. 10N.286.48.C11
GGTGTTCATGGCACGCTTACGTTCTTCTAGTGCTACTCGCTGTTTTTCAGCAAATCGGAGCCTGAAGTCTGGTTTTAAAATCTGGCTTGAGTGCTTAATCTCAATAAGAGTAGATTGGTCGTTATGATTATCGGCTAAAAAATCTGGCGTATAACGACACTTGCGACCATTAAAGTAGTAATAAAAACCGTGTGGTTGAGATATGTACCCTTTAACATCAGGGTTATATTCGAGATGGAAACAAAAATCGAACTCTAAAACAGAGAGAGTGCGAACAACAGCATCATTTTTCAAGCTCATGAACTTGCAGATGTTGTGAACGTGAGAGGATTTTTTGGTTTGGTCAAACATAGTGCGCATCACTTTTGTTGTAAACCTACAACAAAAAATAGACTATGCTGACTTATAGTGCAAATTTGCTAACTTCTTTGCAATTTATGCTAAGTTAGAAATTTATAGTAGAAGTAGTACTAAACATTATACTATTTTGTTTTAAATGCATATTTAGTAGTATTTATTTAGTCGTTATTATCCAAGTTATACTAACGTGTTGGTCAATACATATTCACCAACTTAGCGACTTACTAGAATCCAGCTTAACCCCCTTTGACCCATACTTTCCTCTAACACCGTAAGGTCCTAAGTTGATTTTATGCAAATATTCATGCTCATCCCATCACACTCAGAAAATGAGTGCGGCGTTACAGGATGAAATTCCAGTGATGAACAATGTCAATCCATCACTGGAAATAAGTCTTTAATAGCTCCATGATTATATTCGAAGAACGACTAAGTAATTACTTCTAACCAAAACTAGCTCACCATCAAACCATGCTGAGGCAAAAGCTCACGCAGAACATACCAGCGATGATAAGAAGCCGCTTGGTAGTAACCATAGATGGGGTGTGACATCGCATCATGGCTGCAACCTGTACTTAATGCTTCAAAGCCCTCATTCCAGTCTTGATATAGTGGGATAGCTTCTGCAATGTTAAACAATTCACCGTGCATCGCTTCGGTTTGCCATTTCAGAATTCGCTCTTCACCCCTTGCTTGATACTCAATGATCTCACGTACTTTTGGCTCGAGCTGCTGCCACGTCTGCTGCTGCTCTAAATCTGAAAGTTGAGGGGATGCATTTGCCAGTTCAGAAAACATTTGATGAGTCTTCTGGCAATAAAGCATGAAGGTTTCCACGTTGTCGCGCCAACCTGACTGAACACCATCCTCATACGTGAAATGCCACTTTAAGTAAGGTCGGTCAGGGAAAGTAACGACACCACCATGACCTAACGCACCCGACAGATCTTGCGCTAACTGCGATTTAATATTCCGTACAAAAGGGTTAAAACGAGCAAAAAAATTATCTTTTTTACCGACGATGTACTTATGCATATCATCGTTAAGATCTTTGAAATCAAACGACTCACTATTGACTCGATTCTTGCGCGAACTGACCCCTGAGAAGCCATAGTGGGCAAAGGTATCTGCGTAAACGTGCGCCATAATACCTATCAAGGGAAGAAAATAGGGCTTGTTTACTTGTGCTAGATGGTTGGCACACATTTCACGAGCTATTTCGCTATCTTGACGACAGATTAACTTCTCCGTAAACGACTCACCTTTGTTACCTGGCAAGAAGTGAAAAGGAACCCAAACCAAACGTTGCTCATTCGGGTTGATGTTACTAATGTCCGCCACATGATGGGCTGTCGGTTCAACGCGACAAGCCGATGCATCATCAAACTCTATATCGTTCTCTTGTGCATTATCATCAACAAACTGCGCAGAATTGGCGATCACTTTCGCCGCTTCAAGCCTAAGACCAGCCGCACGAGCCAGACAATACGTTCCGTAGTAGTGCATATCGATTTGCATAATCTGATCCTATTTAACTGCGTTTAAAATACGTTGGGTTAATTGCCATGCCTCATCACCTAATTCTCGAATGTTTGACTCTAATTTGGCGGTATTTGCATTAGCAGTAGTTGCCGAATGTATTACGTCAATCAGGCTAGAATAAAGATGATGTTCACAGATACCGGGCGACAGGGTACTATCGGAAAAGTCCGTATTTTTAAGCAAATCAGCTTCCCTATCAGCCAAGCTTGCATTCGCTTTGTTAACCGACTTTTTAATTAAAGTGCGCATACTCATTGCAGTTTCTCCAATTGTTTTTGAGTTTTACTATCGAGTTTACGAACCTCATCTAAGCCGGTAACAGCCTGTTCTGATAACTCGCTAAGTTGTTGATTGATATTGTCACGAAGGCCATCCCACCCAGCACGTTCAAGTAGCTTATTTTGAACATCTTGCACTTCTCGAATGCTATTGAGATGGGCGGTAATCGTTTGGTTCCCTTGAATCAGTAAATTGAAACTAAGGTGTATATCAGCAATTAACTTCTGCTCCGCCTCTTCTAATGGCTGAATGAGCTCTCGTTTCTTTGCTTCAATTTCTTCTGATGCGGCTAATGCCCACTCGGTGATGCTGCTCAGTTGAGAGAGTCGATCAGGCTGAGTGACGGTTTTAAACCCTCCCATCGACTCATCGTAGACAACCGTACCTTGCGCCATTTCGATTAATTGACCGGTTTGAATCCAATCTTCGAGCATGACTGGGACCCACTCTCGGTACAGATAGTCTTCTCTTTGCTTTTTCAGCATCGAGACGTGCTGTCTTACCAAAGTGACATAAGCTTCTTCAACCTGGCTCATGTCTTTTTCCATTTGATAAGACAGTTCGACAACTTCTTTAGGCACCGTCGCTGCGCAAGCGGATAGCAGTGTACACATCGTTAAAGTGATCAGTTTTTTCACACTAGGACTCCTCTATTTGATCTCACCAAGCGAATGACATATTCATTCGCTTGTTTTCAATCTTTACCAGTCAAGCGGCGTTTCGGTCTAAATCATCTTTGATTAAATCTGGTAAATCTTGAACACGAAGTGCATGCAAACGAGGAGCTATCTTTTTCTGCTTATTGAGGAAATCAATCGCACAACTGCCTTTTAGCAACTCACCACCGCCACAGATCACGAGGTAGTCATCAAACTCAGTACGCGCGGCATCAAGCACGGTGTAGCCAAGTTTTTCCATCGCAGTGCCGGTTGATTGTTGGTACTTAGCGACAATTTGGATGGTACGAATAGGCGTGTACAAAATGTAGTGAGCGTAATTGTTCTTCTCACTAAAAATGCTTGGGTATTTGATATTAGATTGGTAGGTGAAATGAGCTCTGGTGTTACTTGCGATAAACCCCATTTCTTGTAACGTATCCGAGATCTCATTTAAAAGGTCTTTTCTACACATAATCATTCTTCCGTTTTGTGTTCACGATATTTGGATAGTGATGCGATTGAACTTTTCAATCGCATCCATTTTGTAATTACTCGATCATCGAGGTAGTGAGCGTGTGTGTGAGCACACGTCTTCCCAGACACCATTTCGGTAACGCTTGTATGCGCAAACTGGGACTACTTTAGGGCGAATACTCATTTGAGATTCCTCCAAAAACTAGTTAAAGAGGGAATTCAGTTATTGAGGTGAACACATTTGGAAGGTATGATTGCGTTACAAATCTGAGCAATCTTGCCTTTCTGTGGGCTT
Organism: Vibrio sp. 10N.286.48.C11; assembly: GCF_041469805.1. NCBI lineage: Bacteria > Pseudomonadati > Pseudomonadota > Gammaproteobacteria > Vibrionales > Vibrionaceae > Vibrio > Vibrio sp. 10N.286.48.C11. The sequence continues at coordinate 3,610 of NZ_JBFRLK010000137.1, forward strand.
GAAACCTCTTAATGTTGGGCCTTTTATTCCTACGCCAAATAGGGATAAACTTCACCTCACTGCAAAAAAGCACTTTTAGTTATCACTGAAAGTGCTTTTTTTATTTCTTCTTACGAACCATTACGCCATTTATGGCTAGTTGCCCATTTTTTTTCATTTTCCTACTCCTATCATTTTCCTGTTAAGTTCTTGTGTTGCTACGCTAATTAGCATTGTTTCTATTTATACTATGCCACATCAATAGGTCACAGATCAATCAAAAGCCATCTTTTTTAATTTGTTATTATTAATTTTTTAATATTAAATAATTAACAACCGTTAAATTGGTCGCGATAAAAACAGCGATTTGTGCTAAAATAGTTATTAAATAAGTACGAAACCAAATCAAGAGATATAATAAAAATGTACAGTATCAATGAATTAAAAGAAAAAATCGGAAACCAGTCTAGAGCAGAACGGCTCGCGTTTATTGATTTTAAAGTTAGATTCAGTGGTAAAATACTAAGGTCTGAAATTGTCGAAGAGTTTGGCATTTCGGAACCATTAGCTACAAAAGATCTTTCAGAGTACAAACAGCTCACCAATGATAAAAATATCGTTCCAAAAACACACCAAATTCGATTAGACACATATCAACCCTTAGTTGAAATTGAAGCTCGCAAAGCTTTGGAAATGCACTTCGAAGGTTTCTGCCGCCATAAATTACAACAAAAAGAATCGGCTATTTACAAAAGAGCGTGCGATTTAACCACGGAACTTGATGCTGAATCTATCGCTGTAATCACGCGGGCAATTACGGATAATAAACGAGTTCGAGGTGACTATATTTCAGCAAATAGTGATTATCGTGACGAACGTATCCTAGAACCTTCTACTGTGTTTTTTGATGGACTTAATTGGGTGTTTCGGGCCAAAGATATTAAAGATAATCCAGCAGAGTCTATCTTTAAGAGTTTCCACTTTTCACGATTTGAACGTATAAAACCGACAGAGGATACATCCGAATCGACGGTTAATGATGATAACGAATGGAATACACTAATACCCATTCAACTAGGTCTACATCCAGATTTAGACGAAAAGGGTAAACAAGCGATTAGAATCGAGTTTGGTATGGGTGATACTGATACTCTTGTTGTTGTTGAAAAATCAGTTTTTGCTTGGTCATTATTAGAACGCTGGTCTGTCGACTCAGGAACTGTACCAAGTGAAATTCCTCCGGAAGCAAGCAGATTTAAGTTCTTTCTAAAAAATGCAGATATGTTGCAACATGTAAATAGCGTCAAACGCATGATGCATGAATACACAATAAAAACAGAGGGTTACATTAGAAAATAACACTAGCGCATGCAGATAGCCCACCGCAGAACTATTAACTAGTAAACGATTACGCTGGTTAAACATACTGCAAACACTGCGCTCACTTTCTCAAGGAACGGGCGCAGAATTGAGTAACCAGCGCAGTCAAAGTAAACTTAGCACGTGTAATGAATCAACGATTTGCATTTAAAAACCGCATGGCAATATTTTGTCCAAAATCTAGCTACAGCTGAAACCGGTTAACCGTTGTGCGATAGCTGCTCGCTTTAACTGGTTTCAATCCCTGTTTAACTCTTGATTGATTGAGCTTTTCTACTAGCTTTAAGAAATCGTTATGTGCTTGCGTGTAATTCACTCTGATTTGCCTCAATGAATACTCCCTTACTACGCGTCGCAAGAGCTTTTCGACCTCGTCATCAATATAATGGCTTCGATTGCCCTTGAGTGCATGAGCAGGTTTCAAAGCTTTCTTTTGCCAACCCGATCTAACGTACACACTGACCCACTCTGCTAATGTTCGCCAACTTGGTGGATTGGCATCCCCAATACTTTTAGAAAACGCAGCGAGCCACGGATCAAGTCGCTTTTGGGTATACGCCGGAACATCAGAGTCCAATACTCCCCTCACGTACGCATAGCGTCTTTCCATTGCTTGCTCGTATTCCAATTCTCGCTTTGCTTTTTGGGGCTTTTCCTTCTGGGGCTTAATCTTTTTGCCTACGGGATTAACAAAAACGGTTTCAGGTAGAGTGTCTTTAGATATGGTGATCAAAAGCCCTTTTTCTATATGCGATGCTAATTGGTCTTTTGCAAAGGAAAAGTACCCACCATGTTCGATATCTTTGATGGTGATTTCAGTTCGGCTCACATCACTCACCTGATAATGAGAGCACTTGCCACCTCGATAGCGCTTCACAAGAATAAGATTAGGGTCGCTAAAATTCATTATTCATTCCGTTATAAGGCTACAAAACAAAACAAAACAAAACAACCAGATGGTCATTTTCTCAAACGCTGTAACGTGGTTTCATAACTGCTTGGAGTAAGCATCGGTAGCCCTTCGTTGCATCGACGCTCATTCAGCCGTTCCATTCGCTCAATAAAATCTCGATGTGCTTTGCCTATATTAACTCTCACTGAAGACCTAGCATGCTCAACGATAACCTGGGATAGCAATTGATCTACTTCAGGGGGCAATCGGTTGGAGTGATTACCTTTATTATGATGACGAGGGAGCAGTGAGGCTTTTTTCCATCCCGATTCATTAAACGCTTTAAGCCATCGAAGGAGTGTTTTATATGATGGCGGGGATTCATCTTCGATTTCTGCAGCTACCTTGCTAATCCACGGTGTTAACCGATTTGCTGACAATGCAGGAAGATCAGAATCCTGTACTTTGCGAACATAGAAATATCTACGGTCGACTTCAGCTTCAATTTCCACTTTCTTGCCAACAGCTACAGGTTTTTTTTTCTTTTTAACGGCATTGATAAATAAAGCGTCAGGAACATTATTTTTGACCGTAGCCAAAAGAAGACCGCTGTTAATGTGACTTTCTAACTGCGCTCGTTTAAAGGAAAAGCATTCGCCATGCTCTATATCCTGTAACGACACCCATTCGGCATCAAATGAATTCACTTGAAAATAGGATTTCTTCCCGCCACGAAAACGCTTAGTCAGTACTAACTCGGGGTCTCGAAAGTTCATGGCGTTTCCTCTTTCCTAAACGAGCAGCTTCCAAAACATACGACGATAGGCTTTCATTTAAGGTATACCCTAATTCAACAAACTCATTGCTTCTCAATAATGTTCATTTAGAGTGGATAAACACTTTAAATGACACTATGTTCAATAAGTCTAGATGCTAAATGAGCAAATTCAATGAGCAAGGTCGGCTACGCACGAGTTTCCACTACAGAGCAATCATTAGATCTCCAGATTCAGAAACTCACGGAAGCAGGTTGTATCAAAATCTTCTCTGATACTTCAACGGGGTCAAACATCAAACGTCAAGGTTTGGTGGATCTAATGGAATACCTAAGAGCCGGAGACACTCTCGTCATTACAAGAATCGATCGCATCGCCAGGTCTGTTCTAGATTTGCAGCAGATGGTCAAAACCTTTAACGATCAGCAAATCCTACTGACCGCTTTAGAACAACCTATCTCAACAGATTCAGCATCCGGCAAAGCGTTTCTCGATATGTTGGCCGTCTTTGCCGAGTTTGAATTAAACATTCGCAGAGAACGTCAACTTGAAGGGATCGCGGCAGCAAAAGCCGCTGGAAAATACAAAGGTAGGAAACCAATCTCGAACGCAATAAAGCAACAAGTTATCAGTATGCATTCTGAGCATCAAAAAATTACACAAATCTCTAGTGTGCTAGGCATTTCGAGAAACAGCGTATACAAGATACTTAACGACAACCGCAATGGTTCTTGAATGGTATGAATACACTTTTACCCTAAGGCGCTGGCAGCAACTCAACAACATTACATTCTAAGGCTTGTGCCAAGCCATACACTTTTTCGAGTGTAATATTCACTTCACCACGTTCAATGCGGCCAACGTAACTTCTGTCTATGTCAGCAATTAGCGCGAGTTTATCTTGAGAGATGCCTTTTTCTTTGCGTACCTCACGTAATTTCGAGCCAAATTTAACCGCTAAGTCTTTCATTTTTAATCCAAGTTAAAATGAAAACTATCCTTACTTGCGGCATATAAATCCACGGACTATAATCCGCATTTAAAATCCCACTCGAAATTTCGGTAAACAAAATGTCCAGTAAGCCAATTCATCTAATTCCGTTTCTCTATCAAATTCTCATTGAGGATCAACTTGATGATTTCTCTGTATTAGAACTTAGGGATCGGTATCTGGCTCTCGCTGGTTCTACGTTAGATAAAGCAGCAGCGAGACGACTGGTGTACCGACATATCCTACGCCTAGAAAATAAACAGCTACTGTGTAAAGTAAGCGTTAAAGGCACCAAGAAAGTGACGTATCAAAAGACTGATCTGTTTTCAAAAGCAACCTGGGAATTAACGAAACACAACAGCACTACCAAAGTCAGCGAAAACAATGATAGTTCTTATGAAAGCAAATCAGATTCGCCTAAAACGGTACTTCAAGAAAGGTTAGAGCAATGTGAAAGTGACTTTTTAGCCTGCTTACAAGAGTTTCAAACGTATCAAGGCCTTAGCTCTGAGTTCCCTCATTTAAAAGAAGGCTTACATGATGTAAGGAGCAAGACCAAGATTCAAAGTTCAAAATTGGTTGGTCAGATAAGAGCAATCAAAATGGCATTAGCACTATCATGATAGCTTTGCGCCAGTGGCAATCAGAGTGCGTCGAACTGGCCCTGCATCACTATCAGAAAGGTCAGTCTCACTTCCTCTGTCTTGCAACGCCAGGGGCTGGAAAGTCAGTCATGGCGGCAGAAGTTGCCTCTCGGCTATTTGAACAAAAAGCTATCGACTTTGTCCTTTGTTTTTCACCATCAACAGCCATATCGCAGGGGTTAGCTTACACCTTTAAGAATCACCTGAACTGCCGTTTTGATGGCGTGATTGGAGCGTTAGGTGCCTCGTATACCTATCAAGGTTTGCAGTACTTTGATGACTACTTTTGGTCTTTGCTACAAACTCACCGAGTCCTGGTTGTCCTTGATGAAATTCATCATTGCGCGGGGCTCAACATGACAGAGGCAAACGCATGGGGTGAAAAAGTTATTCAACACATACAATCCCACGCTCGATACACACTTTCATTAACTGGTACGCCATGGCGTTCTGATAAAGCACCGGTAAGCCTATCAAGCTACAACATCAACACGGCTGAAATTGAATGTAACTACGTCTATGGGTTGAGCCAAGCGGTTAAAGATAAAGTATGTCGCTTACCCAGTATTGTCTTAGTCGACAACGAAATGATCACTGCAAAATCTAACGATTCAGAAACTCGCCACTTCTCATCCATCCGTGAATATCTGGATGAACCTTTTGGCTACTATCAAAGTATCATCACCGACGATACCTGCATAAGATACCTGATAAAATTAGGCTTAAAGAAGCTAGATGCGATTCAGGAAAAGAAACCAAACGCCGCAGGGTTAGTGGTAGCGGCATCTGTTGAGCACGCGATAAGAATACACTCAATGCTTTCCGAAGAGTTTAATAAAAAGGCGGTTCTTGTCACTTACAAGCATGACGCCCCTTCAGGGATCATCGATGACTTCAGAAGCAGCGATTCCGATTGGATAGTGAGTGTGGGAATGATTAGCGAAGGGACAGATATCCCTAGGCTTCAAGTGTGCTGCCACCTTAGCAAGGTTAAAACAGAGCTTTACTTCAGGCAAATCTTGGGGCGTATTCTCAGGATAAACAAAGGGATAAACCAAGAAGCGTGGTTATATACTTTTGCCGAACCCAACCTAGTGACTTATGCCAACCGAGTCGCAGAGGAGATCCCTTTGAACGATGTAGTATTTCAAGAACACATGCCCCATAACAACGCTGCATTTTCAGAAATTCATAACACGCGGATACCAAACTACTCAAGCATAAAAAGTTCAGGCACCCAGATTTCATGGGGCGAAACACAACTAACTAAAACTGAACAAAAAGCAGCCACCTTATCTAACCACAACTCTGAAGAACAGTGCCACTACTTCGACGTAGTGGGTGATTTTAGACAACAAATTGTTGATGTGTTCCGTTTTCAAAACCCATGAATCGCTTAGTAATTAAGATACGACAGAATCCCTTGGTGATCACACCACGTAGCGGCGTCGTTCAACTCATTTATGGACAAAAGCTTGCTAGAG
>NZ_JBFRLK010000138.1:0-510 GCF_041469805.1 Vibrio sp. 10N.286.48.C11
TGTTGTGGCTAAGTGAATTTGGCCACTAATTTAGAGTGAACCAACAACATTTTCTATCTCGCAATGTGCCCCATTGCGACTTAGCGAGTAAATTGTTACGGTCACATTCCACCAGTTGTTTGGAGTTCTCTGCCTTCAAAAGTAACCATAAATAGTTTTAGAGTGTAGCTTCCTAAAATAGTGGTATTTAATATGCTATTCCCCTGTATATTATGCATCTTAGTAATTACAGGGTATAAGGAAGGGTATCATTATGGAGTCTTGTTTGATTTTCTTTTTAAATCATCGTGTTACTTTCTTTTTGGCGGTGTGATGTAAATATTACAATAGTCTGTGACGTGGTGTAGTGAAATAGTTAATTTGGCTACAAATTAAAAGGTTAAACCACTGCGGGTAACACATGTGATGGTCAATGGAGTGAGGGCATTCGTTAGATTCCTTCACTACCCCTACAAAATCTAATGTGTATTACTATCGACTAGTACAATAACTCTAGCAAGCTTTTGTCCA
>NZ_JBFRLK010000139.1:0-318 GCF_041469805.1 Vibrio sp. 10N.286.48.C11
CTAATTTAGGCAACAACGCCAAGAAAAATCATAAATGCCTAGCGAGTAGTGAGCTGTGCGAGCGTCAGGAGTGGCTTTATTATTTTACTTTACCATCATTCCCTTAAATACCCTTTTGGCAGGATGATGGTCTTCACGCAGTGAGACCATCGCCTTGCTAAGCCTTCAGGGATAAAAAAGCGTACACACCATTATACATAGTATGTACGCTTTATAGATCCAAAAGAAGCATTGCCAGTAAGGGGCTGTCACTCACTCACACGCAAATAGACATATTTTTTACTGTATACTCCAACTGAGTAGGTTTTATCGTTGATG
>NZ_JBFRLK010000140.1:0-815 GCF_041469805.1 Vibrio sp. 10N.286.48.C11
TGTCCGTGCGACCTGAAGTCGTATGAAGCGTTGTTCACCACGAAGAGTGAACCATCTGTACCACCAGATGCCCCTAAGAGCCTGAATAAAGCAGCGGCTCTGACAATGTAACGAAGCTTGGTCGTTAAACTGAGCGGGAACGGAATCGTGAGAGGACGTTTCTCCTGACAACCACAAGTTGGGTGAGTGCTAGGGGGTCAATATGATGAATGTAATGTGAATCCATTTAAGGCGCGTTATATGATGAAGCAGCGGAAGTGGTTAATACGCTGTAGCCAAAAGGCAACGAGAGTCGGAAAGAGATTGGACATTACTCTTTCGTGGTCATTGCACTCTCCGCACCATTGTGGGCATCTAAGTTGACATTTTACGCGACATACGGAACAGGGTAAGCCTGTATATCTCCCTATGGGAAAGCAGCCTGTGAAGGTTGCCGATAGGTATGCAGGTAAAGGAGGTTAGAAAAAGCGAATGCTACTTTGTAATGAAGTAGATACAGGTTTATATCTGGCGCGAAAGCGAGCTGACTTCTAACTGGTCTCCCGTTGCGAGATAGCTTGAAGAACTTTATTAAAGAAGAAAAGCAAATGATGATTTCGAATGAAATTAGTGCGTCTTCTGACAACGAACCGTGGTTTCTTATTCATCAAGTGGTCATTGGGTCAGTTTTAAAGCTTTGAGTGTGTATCGCAAAGGTAATTTTGTTACTGGGTGCTTAACGGTGCCTTTGTGGAGGCTTGAGCCGTATGCAGTGAAAGTTGCACGTACGGTTCTGAGGAGGGAGGCACCTGGTAACAGGTGCCGCCTATCCGACA
>NZ_JBFRLK010000141.1:0-845 GCF_041469805.1 Vibrio sp. 10N.286.48.C11
GGTTCGATTCGGAACTTCTCGACATCATCACTTTGGTTGGTAAACGAGATAGTCTCGGTTTGACTCACCGCACTGCCGCTTGGTGTCGAGCCATCAGAAAGTTGTGTTTCTGATAGCGTCACGCTTGGTACGGATTCGATGGTTGGAATATCACCATCGGTAATGGTCAGAACAACCGTTGCCGTTTCAACATCCACATCGCCATCGCTGGATGTCACCACAATCGACTTCACGATTGGGCCAGATTCATGGTCGAGGTTACGGTTTGGCTCAAAACGTACGTCACCTTCAAGGGTGATAAACAAAGAGCCTTCAGTGAAGATAAACTCTTGCTCGCCAGTATCGGTTTGGTCAAGCGTCAGTGGAGTCCCACCATCGTAAGTGAACTCAGTAATGGTCGCACCATCAGCACTCTGCTCTGGCATCACATCAATGGTACTGGTTGTGATTGTGCCGTCTGCAAGATTTGGCTCAGTGATATCTAACGTACCATCCTGCATGATTTGAACATCATCACCAATGGTCACGTTAAGTTGAGACACCAACGAGTCATCGCCATCGCTATCGACCGCGTAAACCGGTAAGTCGAAACTCAAATTATTATTTGCGAGGCCATCTACATGGTCTAGTGCTTCAAGTAAGGTGAAGGTGTATTGACCTAAATTGGTATCCGAGAAACTAATCGTGAACACATTGGTTTCAACATTCGAACCATCAGTAACATAACCGATGTAGCCGCCCGGTGTGGTTGGGTCAGCTTTCAGCTCGACCGCTAATCCGTTTGATGTGAGAGTGCCGCCAAAATTGAACTCAGTCGGTTCAATACGGAAGCTGGTCACATCATC
>NZ_JBFRLK010000142.1:0-921 GCF_041469805.1 Vibrio sp. 10N.286.48.C11
AGTTATTATCTGAAATCGGGAGTATTGTGTTGATCCACAAGAGAGAGTCCCTGATAATGGAACGTTAATATGTATAGAAGTGAAAGCGTAAAATGGATAAGTTAATAGGCTCACAGATAAAAGCTTTAAGAAAAGCTAAAGGAATGACTCTACAGGAATTATCTAAAAAGACAGAGCTTTCCTTAAGCTACCTGAGTATGATGGAGCGTGGTCTAAACAGTCCAACAATTGCTAATTTGCAGAAAATTTGTAACGTCTTCGATCTAATGCTTCCTGAATTATTAGCCAATATAAATGACCATTCGCTACAGGTTTCTAAGTCGGAAAGGCAAGTGATTTTCAATAATGAAAATGGGCTGAAGTATGAGTCTATAACGAAAGGTGAGCGTAATATTACTGGTTCCATCATTACCATAAACGATAAGAATAAACACCAGTCATCTGCCCACCAGTCGGATGAGCTAGGGCTAATACTAAAGGGTTCCATGAAAATGGAGCTCGAAAATACAGTATATCACCTTAAAGAAGGTGACTCTTTTTATATCCCAGCCAATATTCAACATAGTTATGAAAAAACTAGCGACGAAGAATGTGTTAGTCTTTGGATGTATGCTACGGGATTTCATACAAAATCGAAGCGAGATTTCCCCGTTACTATTGAAGAAACGAAACCTAAAAAGTGACTATCTACTGACTTTAAATCTCACGAATATCTTTAGCAGAAAGTTCGATAGCACAGTGCATGAATACCCAAAATTGCCGCATGAAACGTACTTGAGCTTCAAAAGGTAAGTGCTGATTTTTGTCCAATTCCGTGAAAAATGACCATCGCTATAATGGTGGTCACTTGTGATTTGGAATACTCAGAGTTATCCGAAGGGGAAATACTTCCCGAGGAACGTAACTCAGAAATGTCCGTGC
>NZ_JBFRLK010000143.1:0-1326 GCF_041469805.1 Vibrio sp. 10N.286.48.C11
GGCGTTGTTAATGATATGGACACTTCCACCCACCGTCTAAACTTATAGTCGGTAACATAAATGAGGAAGAGACCATGACCATTGCAACTTTAGGTATCGACTTAGCTAAATCTTCTTTTGCTCTTCACGGAGTAGATTCATCAGGCAAAGTTCTTTTGAAGAAAAATATCAGCAGAAAGAAGTTGTCCGAAACGTTGACCAATATGCCTCCTTGTCTTGTTGGTATGGAAGCTTGCTCCAGTGCTCATTATTGGGCAAGAGTATTCAAGCAATTTGGTCATGACGTTAAACTTATGCCTCCGCAGTTTGTTAAGCCCTATGTGAAATCAAATAAGAACGATACCGCTGATGCTGAAGCAATCTGTGAAGCGGTAACTCGCCCTAACATGCGTTTCGTACCTATAAAATCGATTGAACAGCAATCAATCCTTTCTGTTCACAAAGCTAGAGAAAGGTTAGTTTCAATGAAAACTGGCCAAACTAATCAATTACGTGGGTTGCTGGCTGAGTTTGGTCTTGTCTTTCCTAAAGGAAGTGCATCACTTAACAAGCAGCTCCCTCTGGTTTTAGAGGATGCTGAAAATAATTTGACGCCACCGATTCGCTGCGTGGTTACTCATTTAAAAGAACTAATTGATGAGCTTTCTTCACGAATTAGTGCGTTAACAAAAGAAATTGAACAATGGCACAGTACGAATGTTGATTCTAAAAGAATCGCAGAGATCCCTGGAATTGGCCCTATAACTGCCACCGCACTTGTTGCAAGTATAGGTGACCCCGCATCTTTTAATAATGGACGGCAGGTATCTGCATGGATTGGACTTGTACCTAAGCAGTTTTCAACGGGTGGCAAACAAGTATTGCTTGGTATAAGCAAGCGGGGGGATGGCTATTTACGAAGACTACTAGTGCATGGTGCAAGAGCTGTTCTTGGGCACTTAAAGCAACAGCCAACCACTTATACTCACCGCTGGTTGAATGACTTACTGAAACGAAAACACAAGAATGTTGCAATAGTCGCACTAGCTAATCGGAATGCTCGAATTGCATGGGCTTTATTGGCTAATCAGCAACACTATAATCCTGAATTACTATCTATCTAAAATTGCGCATGAAGTGGAAATGAGAAAACAGGTAAGACCGTGAGTATGGAACTCTGATTTGATCTTAGGACTTTCAAGTTCGTGTTGTTGATAAGAGCATGCTCAGCGGAAATCATTAAGAGTCCTTGAACTCGGATATATGTCTGCAATCTTTTACCTAAAACTTTCAGATTTACTACTTGCCAATAGGAAGTGTCCATATATGATCAAATCAGCTTGAAGA
>NZ_JBFRLK010000144.1:0-223 GCF_041469805.1 Vibrio sp. 10N.286.48.C11
TTCCAAATTGTTAAAGAGCTTGATTCAATAAAATGAACCATTTTTAAAAACACTTAAATAAATGTGCTTAAAGATGGTATCCCGTAGGGGAGTCGAACCCCTGTTACCGCCGTGAAAGGGCGGTGTCCTAGGCCTCTAGACGAACGGGACATAGGTTACTCTTAACTGTTTAAACATATCAATCTGTGTGGGTACTCATCGTGAATATCTTCGTATAAGGAGG
>NZ_JBFRLK010000145.1:0-2247 GCF_041469805.1 Vibrio sp. 10N.286.48.C11
CTCCTAACTTGTTATTGTCCAAATCCCATTTAGACGCCCAATAATTAAAAAAGGGATTGGTATTTCTACCAATCCCCTCCAAACTCTCTTTCTACTTACAAGCTCTCAATTGCCTTTTGAACCGCAGGGCCAATCTGGCGCTTACGTGAAGTGACACCTTCCAAAGTCAGCATGTCACTTGTTGGTTCAGCGTTGAAAGCCGATTTGATGACTTGATAGTCGCTTTCATCCACCCACAATAAGTTCGCTTCTTTGTTCTTGGTATCTGTGATTGAAAAGAACAGATGGTCTAGCCCGTTCTCTTTTTTGTAAGTCTTCATTGCTGCTAGAAGATCGTCTTTACGGTCAATCAGTTGTTGAGCCATTAGTGTTTCAGCAACACCGATACCCACCTGTTTGCCACCGTACTTAAAGTTTTTGTAATCCAGCGTCAGAATGGTTTCAGATGAAAGGTGGCTAAGATCTGACTTAGCAACCAACATCTGTTGACCGAAGTCTTCGATATCTGAAATGCCTGCAACCTTCGCCAGCTTCTCTGCGTATTCACGATCATGATCTGTTGTAGTTGTTGATTGGAATACCACTGTGTCAGAAAGAATCGCACCCAAGCCAACACAAGCGAGGTGTTTAGGTAATGTCACATCGAGCTTTTCAGCATTGTCAGCCAGTATAGTTGCAGCTGAACCCCAACCTCGGATATCCATCTCGACAATCTGCGGGGTGTTAATTGGAGAGCCACCAATCGCATGATGATCGACCACTGCCACAATGGATGCTTGATCAATAGTTGGTGCTAATTGAGTCACTTGGTTGAAGTCAACCAGCCCCACTCGGTATGAAGAGTAATCTGTCTCTACACGTGGAGATTCTGCATTACAGTAGTTCAAGATAAACGTCGATTCAGGATTAATCGGCTCAGGCACTGTCGCCGTACCACCATAAATATGAGCCGCGAGCATCGCAGACATTACCGTGTCGCTGTCTGGGCTTAGGTGCCCTGTCCATACGAGATCTTCACTGTTTTCATTGGCAGATTGTTGCAAGCTAAAAGCAAAACTTGCTGAACTGAAAGACATAATTACGGCTGCAACGACAGGGGTTAGCTTCACGGGTATTTCCTTATTTAAATGCGATATAGAAGCCGATAAGCTAAACACCAAAAATTTCAGAACCGTGTCACCAATATTTCAGTTTTACTTCAGTAAGTAACTAAATGTAATTGCCCTTAGGCTTTCACTGTTAATCACACCAAAGCTCAACTTGGATTAGGTTAGCTTTTCATTATTTCACAATGAATTTCAATGAACCCTAATGATAAGAAAGCTAAGACACTGATTTATTGACCACATAACATCATCAACCCACATACTGAAAATAAGATAATCTTATTAAAAATGGATTATCGAAAGGCACAAAAAAGGCTGCAAAAGCAGCCTTATCGAGTAAGCATAAATATGCTATTCAATCATCGAGATCGAGGTTTTTTTCCTCCCCTTCCCGTTGCTGGTAAGGGATCGTAGATGTCAACCAAGGGAAGGTTATGAGGGGATTCTAGTGCTTGTATCGAAAGGTGTTACTGTCATCAATGATCTCAATTTTGACTTTTACTACGCCTTTCTTAACGTCACCAATTTGAGAAAATGCTTTGTGGGAAAGGTCAATCACTCGGCCTTTTACATAAGGGCCTCGATCATTAATTTTCACATCAACAGACTTGTTATTAGTTGTATTGGTCACCCTCACGATAGTGCCGAATGGCAAGGTTTTATGAGCCGCAGTATTCGCATTCATATTATACGTCTCACCGCTTGCTGTGAGCCTTCCATGGAACTTATCGCCATACCAAGAAGCCACTCCCACAAGCGCATGTGAATTGGCATAGCCCTTTGTTTTTGAAGTATCGACGGCCGCATGTGACGAGCATCCGGCAAGCAAAGTAATAAGAAAAGCGGCAAAGATAAGGTTTAGTTTTTTCATGCTATTTCAGTAGATCTTCTTCATGTAATGTTTATCTATTTTCATTGTAGTGCGGTTCAGCAGTATTGAACTGAGTATTATGAGTTCTCAGCGAAGGCTATCACTAGTGTGATTCCGCAATGTTTTCATGAAGCACGCTCGCTTCAGTCATATTCATGAAAGGTTTTATCTTCAAAACGTCAACTTTAACAATGCCTTAAAGATGTTGATTTATTAACCACCACCACATGATGGAGCACTTAAAAAGCACACAAAATCGAGTAGGAGGAG
>NZ_JBFRLK010000146.1:0-1626 GCF_041469805.1 Vibrio sp. 10N.286.48.C11
ACTCCGGGAGGCGCCTCCATCATTCAGAAAAAACCAGTCCTAGTGACTGGTTTTTTCGTTTTTGACCCCGCTAAAAGCTTCCTACGTACCCATTTCAATGCTTATCAAAGAAATCTTTGTTACGGATATACTTGCTCATTAAGTGGTAAGAGAAAGGTCTTATCAGCCAACTAAAGATAGAGCGACCAAGGCGGATTAATGTAGGAGTGTTCTCATAGATTCGTCCGTTATAAAGCCAAAGCACTTTACCTACATGCCAATAGAGCAAAGGAACCGGTGGCATGAAGGTCACGATGTCGATGTCACAGCAAATTCGGTAGGTCTTCTTACTCATGCGATAGTGCTTTCGAAAGCTCCAATCACCAATGGCGGGTTGGCCAAAAGTCACTATTCGTTTAATACAGCCTGGGTACTTTTGATCAAAGTAATCAGCGAAGACACAACCGATAGCGCCTCCGGAAGAGTGGCCAGTAATAGACACTCTTTTTCCTTGTTCGATGAGAGGTGTGAGCGTGGCTTCCAAGCGCTCAATAACGGTTAAGCCAAGCTTATCTTCATTACGACTTGGCTGGCTCTCTTGAAACATTAGATGGTAGAAACCCGCATGCACACGATAATTGAGCCCAATTCTCTTACAGCTTCTTGTCCATAGAGCAAAGGTTAGTAGCCAATCTGAGATACTGTGCGATCCTTTGATTACCACAACCACTTCATCTTTGTCGCTACTCCACAACACTCTAATCATGGTTTTACCAAACTGGTTCTTGATGATGCGTTGTCCATTAGGGTCAAAACCATAGCGAGTCTGCTTAAAAACTCTAGGGTAGGCGAGGTTACAAAGAACGGCATAGCGCTCATATTGATATTGTTTTAGTGGTTTCACATGTTTACTTCTTAATAAGAGTTACTTCAAACTCTAATCGTTGAATGTGAAAAGCACATGAAAACGCCATTTGCTTGGTTTAAAACAATAAAATCACCGCATTCAATTGGTATTTGAATCAATGGTTGTCAGTGATTTGTCCGTTTAAATTAGAAATCCAAGTATAAGAACCGTACAAGCTGCACTAAATTTATTCTTTTGAGTTCGATAATTAATCACTTGAATTAAAAGATAAAATTTATTGTTGACGAATTTTTTCCTTCCGTTAAAGTACACCTCGTTCTCACGGCTTAGGTCGCTGAGAGATGGTGTTTTTACTTTTCAGTAATCGGCCTCGCAAGATTGCGTTGCCCTGGTGGTGGAATTGGTAGACACAAGGGATTTAAAATCCCTCGGCGTTCGCGCTGTGCCGGTTCAAGTCCGGCCCGGGGCACCATCTATCTAGCTTCTACATTTTGAGTAGAGTGATGAACAAAGAGTTGTTCTCTTAAATCACTATTAAAGGCGCCTTGGCAGAGTGGCTATGCAGCGGATTGCAAATCCGTGGACCTCGGTTCGACTCCGGGAGGCGCCTCCATTCTTTCTCTTAGTTTGATAAGTTAAGAGATAATAAGAATGAAAATGCGATACTAGCTCAGTTGGTAGAGCGCAACCTTGCCAAGGTTGAGGTCATCGGTTCGAACCCGATGTATCGCTCCAAATTTTGTAGTGTTGATTCATTTCGACATTAAGATGGTGTTTTA
>NZ_JBFRLK010000147.1:0-650 GCF_041469805.1 Vibrio sp. 10N.286.48.C11
AAAGCGGTAACGACATCAGGCACGCTAACCAGTATCGACGTCGATAATCCAGATAACGCATTCACACCGGATTCGATTACTGGCACCAATGGCGACCTGACTATTGATGCCAATGGCCATTGGACATTCACCGCCAACAGTGCATTTAATCAATTGAATGTCGGCGATAAGGTCGAAGAGACCTTCACGGTGTCGTCCATCGATGGCACCCCTTCGACGATCAAGGTCACGATTAATGGCACTAACGACGCCGCTACTGTCAGCAGTGCGACTGTCGCTATCGATGAAACCGACAAAGCAGTAACGACTTCAGGAACATTAACCAGCACCGATGTCGATAATCCGGATAATGCGTTCACTCCAGACTCCATTGCAGGCACAAATGGCGACCTCAACATTGATGCCAATGGCCACTGGGTATTTACCGCTAACAGCGCGTTCAACCAACTTAATGTTGGTGATAAGGTTGAAGAAACATTCACGGTAACGTCTGTGGATGGCACTCAGTCAGCAATTAAGGTCATCATTAACGGCACTAATGACGCCGCTACAGTGAGTAGTGCGACCGTTGCTATCGATGAAGCTGACAAAGCGGTCACTACTTCAGGAACATTGACCAGTATCGATGTTGATAATCCAGATAATACCTT
>NZ_JBFRLK010000148.1:0-621 GCF_041469805.1 Vibrio sp. 10N.286.48.C11
GTAAACGCCCCATGAACCTACAGGGCGATATTACTAATGTTTGAAGTTCCAAGGCAGGAGTGCATCGATATCGGTCTCTGCTTTTGCTAGCTCTTTCATGCACTTGACCATATAGTCATAGAGGATAAGGCCGTTGGCTTTTGCAGTCTCGACGATACTGTAAAGCATCGCGCTCGCCTCAGCACCATTTGGTGTGTTGGAGAATAGCCAATTTTTCCTGCCAATAACCAGCGGTTTAATTGCGCGTTCAGCGCGATTATTATCGATAGATAAGTGACCATCGTCGATATAACGAATGAGCTTTGGCCATTGCCCGAGCGTGTACTTTATCGCTTTACCTAGTGGGCTAGAGCCTATCACCTTCTGGGTTGTCATCCATTGGTAAAGCTCATCCAGTATCGGCTTGGCATACGCTTGACGCTCTGCTTTTCGCTCTTCGGCAGGCGCACCTTTTAAGCGTGATTCTATCCCGTAGAGTTTTTGGATTTTAGCCAGCGCCTTATCAGCCTTGCCCGATTTACCTTTCCCTTGAAGCTTTTTAGCATCCATGAACTTGCGACGAGCATGCGCTAAGCACCCTACCTTGGTGACGTGATGAAGTCCATCATAAGCCGCGTAGCC
>NZ_JBFRLK010000149.1:0-278 GCF_041469805.1 Vibrio sp. 10N.286.48.C11
TTGCCTAGTGGGCTAGAGCCAATCACCTTCTGGGTCGTCATCCATTGGTAAAGCTCATCCAGTATCGGCTTGGCAAGCGCTTGACGCTCTGCTTTTCGCTCTTGGGCAGGCGCACCTTTTAAGCGTGATTCTATCCCGTAGAGTTTTTGGATTTTAGCCAGCGCCTTATCAGCCTTGCCTGATTTACCTTTCCCTTGAAGCTTTTTAGCATCCATGAACTTGCGACGAGCATGCGCTAAGCACCCTACATTGGTGACGTGATGCAGACCATCATAAGC
>NZ_JBFRLK010000150.1:0-275 GCF_041469805.1 Vibrio sp. 10N.286.48.C11
GCTTATGATGGTCTGCATCAAGTCACCAATGTGGGGTGCTTAGCGCATGCTCGTCGCAAGTTCATGGATGCGAAGAAGCTTCAAGGTAAAGGTAAGTCGGGCAAGGCTGATAAAGCGCTGGCTAAAATCCAAAAACTCTACGGGATAGAATCGCGCTTAAAAGGTGCGCCTGCCCAAGAGCGAAAAGCAGAGCGTCAAGCGTATGCCAAGCCGATACTGGATGAGCTTTACCAATGGATGACAACCCAGAAGGTGATAGGCTCTAGCCCACTAGG
>NZ_JBFRLK010000151.1:0-2320 GCF_041469805.1 Vibrio sp. 10N.286.48.C11
GCCTCCTCCTACTCGATTTTAATGAAAATACGGTCAACGTATTTTAGGACGAGACAGTTATAGCAAGTCTTGAGCTTTTGCTAAAACACTGAGTTTTGGGAATATATTTTGGCAGCTGTGCTGGTGGTTCATCGGGTTCATATCTGCAATCGCATCTTCGACAATCACCACGTTATAACCCAGTTCAAATGCTTGTCTAGCCGTTGATTCGACCCCAATACTTGTTGCTACCCCGGTCAGATAAATATCCGTAATACCTTGCTCACAAAGCTGCTTCTGCAAATCTGTGTTGGTAAATGCACCCCAGGAATATTTGGTTAGATAGCGATAATTAGGGTTTAGGCGCAGGCTTTCGATGACCTCTCCCCATACGATCTTTGATGCGTCAGGCTGAGCCGCTTTATTTTGCAGTTCCGTTCGGCCTTGTGGACGACCGGCTACATTAACAATAATTACGGGTAAATCAGCATCATCAAATGCATCGCAGAGAGCAAGGCTATTCTCTATGATCGGTCGGGACACGGTTTCCGGTAATTGATCAACGATACCTTGTTGCAGGTCGATAACGACAAGCGCAGAGCATTTACTCATTTTCATTACTTTATGCCTTAGTGGTCTTTGTGTGAGGTTATAGTGGTTAACTTTTACGGTGTATTAAGCGGGTGTAAAAGCGGATGAAAGCCAGTGCAACCATCATATAAATGAGTAGGTTCAAAGGGGTAGTGACGTCATAAACAGGCACAAGTTGCGTTGCGCTCATGGTAATCATTACTAATAGGTTGCCCCCGAGAACTCGATAGACCATCCACTGATTACCAGCGAACAGGCGATACACCGTAAAGACATTAACAAAGTAAAATGCCATTAATTGCCATACTTCGGTCATCGAAGGTAACAGCAGAACATACTGAATGAGGAACAGTGACCCAAAGGCTAAGTAGCCAATGGTCCAGTGCTTTATCATTTGCCTAGGCATGTTGCTTAATATCAAGGCGCAAATGGCACTGTTAATGATGAACAGACTTCCCGATGATATTGGTAGATATATCCAGACTAGAATTGCTGAGATGAAGCTCATTGTGCCGACTAACGTATTGCTTAATCGTTGCTGGCTGTTGTCAAGTAATCGGGCAAATAAGCGCTTTTTCTTAAAGTTACCCTGGTAGAATTGTTTGACTGTCTCTGGAAAAGGGGGCTTGTAATCGACATTAACCGATGATGCTTCAATAAAAGCCATAGCCTGGTTAAGTATCGAAAAATCATTGTGATCAACCCCTTGATCATGGGCGTTTTGCAGTAACTGTTTGGCAACCCAGATTGCTTGAGTTTGCTGTTGATGCTTCCACTGCTTTCTGGCAGGCATACGGCCATGCAAATCGGGCAGGCGCATCAGATCGTTCAGCGCTTTGAAGGTCGGGCTTTCAATATTTAACTCGCAGCTCGTGTGTAACTGGAAACGCTGCGCTGAGTCATTGTAAGCGAGTGAATGAATGAGGGGAGACATCGCCTCTAAAACAACACTGACTTCGTTGTTAAAGCGTGTGTCATCATCCTCAGGCCAAACCACGCTATAGATGGTCGTATAGACCACGAAGCCAAGCAGGGTTTCTTGCAGCCTTAGTACCGCAATATTAAATGTAGCTACACCATCAAAGCTGCCAGATATCGCCAGCAGGATGCAGACAATAAATGCCGTAATGTAAGCATAGCCGATGACCGGATCGGAACCCATGTATATACAAATTGCGAGTAACAGTGCGATGTTTGCTAAAAAATAATATCGATCTTGCCCAAAAACAGCGATTAACCAAAGCCCGACAAACGCGCCACAAAGCGTCCCCAACAATCTGAGAATGCCTTTTTTCTTGCCAGCAGTAATAGTATCAGTGATGGCCAATATATTGACCACGATAGCCGCCCAGTAAGGCTTCTCAAGGTTAAAATACAACGCAAGGTAGATAGCTAAACAAAATGCTAGGGCAACCTTTATGGCATTCTTGGCTGGAGTGCTCAGTGACTTTATAATGAGTAGCATAGTGGGGTTTAGCGGCAGAGGGATCGAATACGAGGATATTGCCTGATCTTTTGGTCAGCCTAAACTCTAGTTTGAAGGCCTTGATCCATCAAATATAGCAACTCTATTGCATCGTTTAACATTCAGGGGAAGGGGGGCGATCAGTCACTCTACTTATACGATATTGTTCGATGCTGATAATGATCGATAGATCTTCTAATAGTTAATAGCGATAGAACATCAGGTTTATCGTTCTTCTAAGCTGGCTAGTTGTTCCTATTATTTTAGGTTCATCGCGGCTTTCCG
>NZ_JBFRLK010000152.1:0-239 GCF_041469805.1 Vibrio sp. 10N.286.48.C11
TCTTTTCAACGATTTCGGCTTTAACAAATCCGACAGATTCCGATTGGCTTGCTGTTTGGAGTTGACGCCGTTTGGCAAAGAACGTGGATAAACTCAGTCCATGCTCTTCACAAAAAGCGCGTTGGGTAACACTGCTGCTTTCATATTGCTCAAACAGTGATTGCCATTCTAGGTTGGTACGTCGTTTTGCCATTTCAACTCTCCTTTGGGTTGGAGAGTTGATCTTATTCTTCGTGCTG
>NZ_JBFRLK010000153.1:0-939 GCF_041469805.1 Vibrio sp. 10N.286.48.C11
ATCGGAATCTGTCGGATTTGTTAAAGCCGAAATCGTTGAAAAGACAACCAAGTATCAGGCCCAGATAGCTACGGCGAACATGACACTTCTCATCAATGATGTGGAGCTGAGCATTCCTCAAGGCACGCCAGCCACCTATCTTGCTGAACTCATTGGAGCGTTGTCATGAAAGGTATGCTCAGCGCTTCAGACATTTACCTTTATCGTGAAAGCGTCGATTTTAGAAAGTCCATCAACGGCCTTGCAGCGATTATCGAAAATGATACTGACTTGCCTCTTGGCAGCGGTGCGCTGTTCCTGTTTACCAATAAACAGCGCGATAAGATTAAAGTGTTGTACTGGGATAAAACAGGCTTCGCCCTCTGGTATAAACGCCTTGAAAAAGCCAAGTATAAGTGGCCTTCAAAAGAGAAAAATCAGGTGTTTACCCTCACTCAATTTGAGCTTGACAGACTGCTTTCAGGCTTCACAATTATCGGCCACGAACCCATCAAAATAAACGATTTTACAATGAGTTAATCGAGAATAAAGCCTTATTCTCCAAGCGTTAACGGCACGATTTTAGTATAATCAATGCTATGAAAAAGACGCCAAATATCGACCCAGAAAGCCAAGATGTTGCCGAGCTACAAGCGATGGTAGCTGCTCTGATGTCGGAGAAAAATGAGTGGAAACAAGAGCGCCAATCGCTGCTTGAACAACTCAAACTCGCCTTCGACCGTCAGTTCGCGAAACGCTCGGAGGCATTAAAGCCTTACGATGAATCACAAGGTGACCTCTTCAACGAAGCGGAATGTGAAGCCGTTAAAGAAGACGAGGTTGAGGTGACAACCACGACCACAACGAAAAAGCGCGGTAAACGTAAACCTCTGCCTAAGACCTTGCCTCGTGAGGTTATCGAACTTGATGTAGACGACCATGAAAAGCAGTGCGCTTGCT
>NZ_JBFRLK010000154.1:0-408 GCF_041469805.1 Vibrio sp. 10N.286.48.C11
GATTGCCATTCTAGGTTGGTACGTCGTTTTGCCATTTCAACTCTCCTTTGGGTTGGAGAGTTGATCTTATTCTTCGTGCTGAAAGATTAGAATGCGGTGTTCATGACACGCTTACGGAATATCATGCAGGTAGAGGCAAATCTTCCGCCTGAACTGAAAGAAAAGTGGCCTCATATAAAAAGCTTTATTGAAGTGGCAAGTGAGCGCACTTGCAATGGAAAAGGAACGAGAGATTCACGTTGGTATGTTAGCTCATTAGAGGTTGACGTTGAACTTGCAGCTCGAACAATCAGAGAGCATTGGCTGGTTGAAAACCAGCTTCATTGGGTTCTTGATGTTGTATTCAGAGAAGATGAATTAAAAGTAAAAGACCCAGATGGTGCAGCCCACCAGGGCAAGATTACGAAG
>NZ_JBFRLK010000155.1:0-2508 GCF_041469805.1 Vibrio sp. 10N.286.48.C11
GGATTTGATCACGTTTTAAAATTCCAAATTAAATATAAAATTCAAATCGAAAAATAAATCAATTGGAGATATACATGACTAAGCCAACTTTAGTTGTCGCTATTGGCGGCAATGCTTTGCTTCAAAGAGGCGAAATAATGAGCTGTGAAAATCAAAAGAAAAGTATAGAGGCTACAGCGACCGCGCTTGCCAAATTACATGAGCAATATCGATTGGTGCTCGTCCATGGTAATGGGCCACAAGTTGGATTGTTAGCATTACAAAATCTTGCGTATAAGGATTGCCCACCATACCCATTTGATGTGTTGGGGGCAGAAACTCAGGGGATGATAGGTTATTTGATGCAACAAAAACTGAAGCAACAACTTCCTCATATGAATATTGAAACCATTCTCACTCAAGTTGAAGTAGATAAAAATGACCCTGCGATTAAAGATCCTAGTAAGTTCATCGGTCCAGTATATGACAAGGAGCAAGCAACTCAATTGGCGGAAGATAATAACTGGGTAATTAAACCTGATGGTGACAAATGGCGTCGTGTTGTTCCGTCACCTATGCCAAAAGCGGTTGTTGAAATTGATGCTATTCGTAGTCTACTAGAAAAAGATCACCTGGTGATATGTGGCGGTGGTGGTGGTGTTCCAGTTGTTAAAACTAAACAGGGCTATTATACGGGTTTTGAAGCGGTTATTGATAAAGATATGACCGCAGCTTTGATCGCTCAAGAGCTAAATGCAGATGATCTATTAATTTTGACTGCTGGTGAGTATGTTTGTATCGACTGGGGTAAGCCTACAGAAGAAAAATTATACGATGAAACTGTGGCGACTATGCGCAGTTATGAATTTGCTGCAGGTTCAATGGGGCCGAAAGTCGATGCATGTTGCCTATTTGCTGAGAGGTCAAAAGGTGCTGGTCATATTGGTGATTTATATAAAGCGCTGGACGTAATGAATGGCTCGTCTGGAACTCATATCAGAATGTAATTTTGGAGTTGTCTGCCTACATTAATAGCGGTATTTATTCATTAGAAGTATATCGCTATTGTGTGGCTTGTCACGGAAATTTTCTATGGCTAATGGTTATTATAATACAACTTTGATAGCAATAAGATAACTTCATGACTAATAATGCCCAGCATGATTCCATAGCTAGATTAATAAAACAGACTATTATTCAACAAGAGATTAGCTCGCAGGCGAAGTTGGTTGATATTTTAGAAAAAGCGGGATTTGGCAAAATCCATCAATCTTTGGTATCTCGAATTTTGAAGAAGTTGGGTGCAGTACGGGTAGTAAATAATCACAACCAGTTGATTTATCAACTGCTTCATGAACTGGAAATGCCAACGACAAAAACTGATATCGAAGAGATGATCAATGATATTGATCATAACCATTTTTTTACCATCATTAAAACTACACCCTCTGCTGCAGAACTTGTGGCTCGTTTAGTTGATTCTTTACGTTTTCAGATGGGGATTTTGGGAACAGTATCGGGAGATGATACGGTTTTTGTTACGCCTAGCATGGGAACTCATCCACAAAAGTTGACTCAAGATTTGTCGGATTTTTTTGGACTAACCAACTAAAGTGAGTATTGGTTCAGTCTCTCTGAGTCGCGTTGAAAAGATGTGGCGAATTAGAACTAGACTAGAGATCAAAAATAGTTTGATGGAACTTGCGCTACTTAATTTAGCGATCGATAATAAACTTAGATCTAGTGATTTGGTCCCACTCAGAGTTCCTACTAGCCGATATTCGGACAAGTTGTTGCACTTAAGTGAGTTAGTTGATCGTTTAGGAGAGAAAGGCTACGAATATACAGTTAGTAACTTTTATACGCCAATACGTGTTGTTATTTTGCTAAGAACTCGTTTCTCACAATTTCGGCACCTGCTCTTAATGCATTGAGTTTTGCTCGTGCTACATCGCGAGAAAGGGGAGCCATGCCACAGTTAGTACATGGGTAAACCTTATCGGCATCTACGTACTTCAGTGCTTCACGCAGTGTGGCAGCTACAGATTCTGGTGATTCTATGGTGTTGGTTGCCACATCAATAGCACCCACCATCACTTTTTTACCGCGCACGAGTTCAAGTAGCTCCATTGGCACATGTGAGTTATGGCACTCTAGAGAAATAATGTCGATATTCGATTTTTTCAGTTTCGGGAATACCGCTTCGTATTGACGCCACTCGCTGCCTAGTTTTTTTTCCAATCTGTATTGGCTTTGATCCCGTAGCCGTAACAAATGTGCACTGCGGTTTCGCACTTCAGACCGTCGATTACGCGTTCAAGTGCCTCAATACCCCAGCAATTAACTTTATCAAAAAAGACGTTGAATGCTGGTTCGTCAAACTGAATGATGTCCACACCTGCTGCTTCAAGTTCTTTCCCTTCTTCATTTAGAGTTTTGGCAAACTCTAACGCCAATTCTTTACGGGATTTATAGTGCGTGTCGTAAAGGGTATCAACCATGGTCATAGGGTAAGCGTGCCATGAACAC
>NZ_JBFRLK010000156.1:0-631 GCF_041469805.1 Vibrio sp. 10N.286.48.C11
AGCGCTTCAAGTAACGTAAATGTGTATTGACCTAGATTGGTATCCGAGAAGCTAATAGTGAAGACGTTGGTTTCAACATCCGACGCGTCTTTAACAAAACCGATGTAATCACCAGCACTGTTAGGATCTTCTTTTAGCTGAACCGCCAAGTTGTTTGACGTTAACGTACCTAGAGTATTGAACTCTGTTGGCTCGATACGGAACGACTCAACATCGTCACTCTCATGAGTAAACTGAATGACTTTGGTGTCACCGACCGCAGAGTTAGATGGATCAGAGCCATCGGCTAGATTCGTTTCAGATAGTGAGATTGGCGGAATCACGTCAATGGTCGGAACATCACCATCGGTAATGGTCAGCGTCACTGTTGAGGTAAGAACGTCATCATCGCCATCGCTTGATGTCACAACGATATTTTTAACAATATCGCCTGCTGAGTGGTCTAAATCGCGGTTCGGCTCAAAGCGCACTTCCCCTTGAGTCGTAATAAACAGTGAGCCTTCGGTGAAGGTAAACTCTTGCTCGGTCGCATCATTCGGATCTAGAGAGTAAGCGGTGCCGTCATAGGTAAATTGAGTCACACTCGCGCCATCAGCACTTGCGGATGTTAATACATCGAAAACGGATGTCG
>NZ_JBFRLK010000157.1:0-504 GCF_041469805.1 Vibrio sp. 10N.286.48.C11
TTTTTCTGTACCATGCTTTTTCACTTTCCACTCCCCCTCACCAAAGACTTTGAGGCCAGTAGAATCAATGGCTATATGGCGAATAGCCCCTCTCGATTTATTGCGATATTTGACCTGAACTGTCTTCGAGCGTTTACTGATACAGGTGTAGTCAGGGGACGTTAGTGGAACATCTAATAGCTCAAAGATAGAGTCGATAAAGCCTTGAAGAGCACGTAAAGGAAGAGAGAAGATGCCCTTAATCATCAAGGCGGTTTCAATCGCTGTATCAGAGTACTGAAAGCCTCTCCCACGCTTACCATGATGAGTTTTGCATCGCCATGCATCTACGGCTGAATCATCTATCCAGAATGTAACCGAACCACGTTTACAAAGAGCCTTATTGTACTCCGTCCAGTTAGTTATCTTCTTGTTTGCTTTACCCATATCACCACCATTCCAATCGTTTCAAATGATCAGATCACAGGACTTGGAAAAGGTTCAACTAATTTAGGCAACAACGCC
>NZ_JBFRLK010000158.1:0-1304 GCF_041469805.1 Vibrio sp. 10N.286.48.C11
AACACTGTTAAGGAAAATTTCAAATATGGACAACAAATCTGAAATCGAACCAAGTAATGATAAAGCGACAAAGTCAGGTGCACCAAAATTACCAGAATTTGAAATAAAAGATTATTCAAAAATCCCTCAACGAACACACAAATATCCTGCATCTGAACGTGCAAAAAAAATTGTTCGAGATTCTATGGCTATTGACAGCCTTTTTTCCGGTCTTTGGCCCTCTCAATGGTCTTCACCTGAAGCACCAGAATTCCATGATGAAATGGACAAGTGCAAAGCCGCTGGATTCAAGGTACTAGCAGCATGTCCTTCCGCAGACTCGTTAGATGCCTCGGTTGAAGGCATTATGAAAGGCGCTCAGTTCTACCTAAGCAAAATGAAAGAACGCCCAGACGACTATATGATGATCCGCACTACCAAAGATATTGATGAAGCGGTAAAACAAAACAAATTGGGTATTTACTTCACTCACCAAGGTACTCAAATATTTGGTGGTGATGTTGATCGCGTAGGACTATGGCGTGAGATGGGCTATGGTTACTGTTTATTGGCATATAATCAACGTAATGATGTGGGTGATGGCTGCTTCGAAATTGAGAACCGTGGTCTAACTGAATATGGAAAAAAACTTGTCGACGCTTATAACCGATACGGTATGCCTGTTGATGTAAGCCATACTGGCGAACGAACCTCCTTAGATGCGATTGAACGCAGTAGCCAACCTGTCATTTCTTCGCATTCAGGTGCGAAAGCCATTGCCGATTATCAGAGAAGCCTTTCTGACGCTGTGATTAAAGGTGTTGCGGCAACCGGTGGGGTTTGCTCAATAAATATGGTGGCTGCCTTTATGGATACATCTAACCCAGATATATTGACGACTGAACAATTATTTCGACATATTGATTATATGGTCAACTTAGTCGGTATAGACCACGTTGGCTTCGGTTCAGACTATATCCCGAACATCAATTTTACAGCGTCTATTATTCAAACACCAATGGGGCAGAACGTATTCCCTGATGGTGGCTATAGTGCCGCTGTAGGAGCAAAAGGGTTTCCTACCCCAGCACCATATCAAATTGTTGCAGCTCTAATTGATACCATGCTTGAAAATGGATACTCAGAAGAAGACTGCAGCAAGTTCTTAGGTGGCAACATGTACCGAGTATTTGATCAAGTCTGGGTATAAGAAGTTTATTAAATTTACTCAATAATTAGCACTTCTAACATCTCGTTTAGAAGTGCTTTTTTAATCGCTTCGAATGAGACTGCAGTTTATGACTGCTCCTAACTTGTTATTGTCC
>NZ_JBFRLK010000159.1:0-4584 GCF_041469805.1 Vibrio sp. 10N.286.48.C11
GGTTCATGGGGCGGATACTGAAAAATATGGTATCATTTTAGTTTTTGTCAAATATTATTTGATAATTCGTGTAGCTATAAATATTTTTGAGAGGGGAACAGAGGGCTTTACCATAAAGATGAGAACCACTAGTTGCTACTGAAATTCTATAAACGTAAGCTTAATTATGCCCACATACTGCACACCAGATATACATTGGGCATAGCGAGTGTGGGCTGAACCTAAGTGCTATTTGCCTTGTGGAGATGTGCTCTCCCCGTTTGAAACAATGGCGTCTATCTGTACTAAAGCATTCATAGGAATATCAGACACTCCAATGACGGTCCTTGCTGGCAGCTCACTGTTAAAGAATGTTGTATAGACTTCATTTACTGTTTGAAGGTCAGTAATGTCTTTAAGTTGGATATTGATTTTGACAATGTCATCCATAACATGATTCACGCTTTCGACAATCGCCTGGATGTTGTTTAGACATTGAATAGTCTGTTCTTTTACACCCACGGCAACAATATTGTTGATTTCAGGATCAATAGGTAATTGAGCTGAAATGTTGTTGTAGTGAGAGAAAGCCACAGTTTGTGTTGATAGTGCACTTTCGGGGGCATTTTTTGAATTACTTGCTCGAATAGCGAGTTTGTGTCTATCTTCTACTTCTTGTGGTGGTGTGCCATCTCCATGAGATACAGTCGCATCCATTTGTACCAAAGCGTTCATAGGCAAACCAGATGCAGCAATGATTGCACGAGCAGGAACATAACCTACCATTCTCGCAATAGCAGAGTCAGGGAAGAAAGTGGTATACATTTGATCGATTGCTTCGATATCAGCAAGATCTCTAATATGGATATTAATTTTAACAATATCATCTAAAGGAACGTCGATAGCATCTAAAATAGATTTAATATTCTTTAGACATTGCCCAGCTTGCTCTTTTGCTCCGCCAGCTACAATCATGCCGCTTTTAGGATCAACAGGTAGCTGAGCTGAGATGTGATTGTAATGCGAAAATGCAACAGTTTGCGTTGATAACGAATTGATAGGGGCATTTTCTGTATTTCTAACCATTTTTATTAGATCACAAGGTTCTTGTGGGTGTGTTCCTTCTCCGTTTGAAATCAAGGCATCAATTTGAATTAACGCACCGTCCATCGGTAGAGCGGCAACAGCAACTGTAGTGCGTGTAGGAAGATGGCTCTGAAAGAAGCTGGCATAAACCTCATCTGCAGCATCAAGGTCTGTGATGTTTTTCAGGTATACATTGATTTTGACAAGGTCGTACATACCGTGATCGATACTTTCTACAATTTCCTTAATATTGGTCAGACACTGTTTTGTCTGCTCTTTTATACCACCAGCAACAAGGTTTCCTGTTCTAGGTACGATAGGCAACTGAGCTGAGATATTATTGTAGTGGGAAAACGCCACAGTCTGTGTAGAAACTGAGCTTATTGGTGCGTTTTCTGTATTTCTTGAAAGTTTTACGATACTGCCACTCATCTGGATATTTCTCCTATAAGAATAAGGTGGTTATTTAAATTTTAGATTGAAATATGTGCGAATTAAATGTTTAGCCTGTGACTATAAGTAATGAGATCAGAGGCCAACAAGGTGTAGATAAGAATGAAGAGAGCGGCTTCTTTCTAATCAAATCGATGGTTGATTATTAGTTGCCACTTTCTTTTTTGAGGTATTTGCTAAATCATTGCGACTTGAATAACTAGCATTAGTGAACCGAAACCAAGTACGAATAGCACCATAGGCCAGACAAACTTTAGCCATTTGTTGTAAGACATACCCAACATTTGCAACGTAGCAAGTACTAAACCTGTAGGGGTCAAGAACAGCATTGCATATTGTCCCCAGTTATAAGCTGAAACGACGATTTCTCTAGGGATACCAACGGTGTCCGCTAGCGGAGCCATAATTGGCATAGATAGAACCGCTAAACCGGAAGAGGATGGAACGATAAAACCTAATAAGGCGAATACCAGCATCTGAACGACGATAAATACACCACCTTCCATTCCTGATACTAAGTCCGAAGCTGCGAACAAGATAGTATCCGAAATCATCCCTTGTTCAAGGACAAGGTTTACACCGCGGGCAAGACCGATAATTAACGATACTCCAACGAGCTCAGAAGCGCCTTTGGTAAATGAGTCCATTAATTTCTTTTCTGGTAGTCCAGAGATGAACATGATCACTATGGTGATCGCTAAGAACGATGCTGCCATGGTTGGGAACCACCATCCACCAACTGAAACACCCCAGATCATTAGCGGGAATGCTAGTGCAAACATAGTAAGAATTACTTTTCGACGTAATGTAAATGGGATCTCATGATCCATATCTACATCATTCATATAGCGTGATTCAAACTCTTCTTTGTCCGCATATGTGTATGAAAAACTCGGATCCGCTTTTACTTTTTTGCAATACCAGTACATATAGCTAACTACTACAGCAAAGCCCACTATCAAACCGATGATTCTGAATTCGATTCCTTCTGTAAATGGAATACCAGCAGCGTTAGACGCGATAACAACTGAAAATGGATTGATTGTAGAAAATGTAGTGCCCATTGAACCAGCAAGGAAAATAGCACCCACACATACGATAGAGTCATAACCAAGAGCCAAGAAAATAGGAACAAGAATCGGGTAAAATGCGACGGCTTCTTCTTCCAATCCGCATGTCGTTCCGCCTAGTGCCATAACTAAGCATACTGAAAATACTAATGTGAATTCACGTCCTTTGGTTTTCTTAGAAAGTGCTATTAGACCTGAGTTAAATGCCCCTGTTGCGTTTACGACTCCGATCATACCTCCAAGAACTAGTATGAACACAATAACGTCGGCACCTTCAATAGTACCTTCAACCATACTTTTAGTTACATCACCAATACTTTTGTGAATCGGTACAACGCGTTCATAAGTACCTGGCACCGCGATAGGTTTGCGAATAATCCCACCAGTAAATTGGTCGACCTTTATGTTTACTCCTAGCTTATCCAACTCTTCTTGAGTTGCTGCAATAGTTGAAATGTCACCTGAAGGTGTAGCCATTGATAACATGCCAGTTTCAGAACTATAAGTAAGTTTTGAATAAGCTCCAGCAGGGATGAGCCAAGTACATGCTACGGCTATAATTGTAATAAGAAACAAGATGGTAAAAGCACTGGGGAAAGTTTTAAATCTTGGTTGTGGAATTGCTACACTTGACATAATTAAATCTCCAAAAGCACCCGGTAGCCCTTGCTACCGGGGGAAATACAACATTAGTCACCTAACGTGGCTACCATAACGGCCTTGATTGTGTGCATACGGTTTTCAGCTTCATCGAAAACAATGGAATAGTCTGACTCAAAGACTTCTTCATCAACTTCGAGACCTTTCATTCCGTATTTTTCAGCCACCTCTGCACCAACAGTTGTTTCATCGTTGTGGAAAGCGGGCAGGCAATGCATGAATTTTACGTGTGAGTTCCCAGTCGCTTTTATTACAGCCATATTTACTTGATAAGGTTTCATCATTTCTACACGCTCATCCCATGCATCTTTAGATTCGCCCATGGATACCCATACATCGGTATACAGATAGTCACATCCCTGAACACCTTCTTGTACATCTTCAGTCATTACGATTTTTGCGTTGGTATCTTTGGCTATTACACGACACTCTTCTACGAGCTTCTCATCCGGCCAAAACGCTTTGGGTGCAACCATGCGAATTTCCATACCCATTTTGGCGGCTCCAACTAATAGTGAATTACCCATGTTGTTTCTGGCATCACCGAGGTATGCAAATGTCATTTCATGTAGTTGCTTACCTTTGCCATGTTCTAACATGGTTAAGAAGTCGGCCAGAATCTGAGTTGGATGAAACTCGGTTGTTAGCCCATTCCAAACGGGTACTCCTGCGTATTTTCCTAGCTCTTCTACAATCTCTTGGCCAAAACCACGGTACTCAATACCGTCGTACATGCGGCCAAGTACTCGTGCTGTATCTTTCATCGATTCTTTATGACCGATTTGAGAACCTGATGGGCCTAGATAACTTACTTGGGCACCTTGATCGAATGCGGCAACCTCAAATGCACATCGAGTGCGAGTAGAACTTTTTTCAAATATCAGTGCTATATTTTTACCTTGTAGGCGAGGCTTTTCTGTTCCGGAATATTTAGCTTTTTTAAGGTCTACAGAAAGATCAATAAGGTGTTGAATCTCACGAGGAGTCAGATCGAGTAATTTTAAAAAATTACGATTGCGAAGATTAAAAGCCATTTTAATTCCTTATGGTTTAATTTGGTTGATGGATTGTATTCTGAAGTTAATAATATTGGTTTTAATATGTTTAGTTGGTTACTTATTTGTTGTTGAATATATTACTCTTATGGTTCCAATTGTTTTTGAATCCGGTCACAAAAATAAAAACTCACGTAGTGATGATGGCTCTTCTTTCTTTACCTGTTGTTTTATATGAGTTTTGTTTGAATTATTTTGTTTTTCTTATGGCAAAAATGAATAGATAAAAATAAAAAGTGAATAGTTATCTATTGGCTTTAGATATGAAGTCAATATTATTT
>NZ_JBFRLK010000160.1:0-1032 GCF_041469805.1 Vibrio sp. 10N.286.48.C11
TACATCGAAAACGGATGTCGTTGGCGTACCTGCAGCCAAGTCTGCGACAGTTGGCTCTTCAATATTCAGCGCCCCGCTCGCCATCACTTGTACATCGTCGGTAATGGTGACTGATAGCGGTGACATTAACGAATCGTCACCGTCGGTATCAACAGCGTAAACTGGCAAGTTGAATGTTAGATCGTTATTGCCTTGAATCGGTGTGTGGTCAATCGCTTCCAGAAGCGTAAAGGTGTACTCACCTAAAGTGGTACTGCTGAAATCGAGTGTAAATACCGTGGTTTCGACATTCGAAATATCAGTCGTGAAACCAATGTAATTACCTGAACCTGTTGGCTCTTCTCGAATCTCAATGATCAAGCCATCGGACTTGAGCGCATTGTTAGTATTAAACTCATTTGGCTCTAAACGGAATTTCTCAACGTCATCACTTTGATTAGTGAAAGTGATGGTTTCTGTTTGGCTCACAGCACCAACGATTGGAGAAGAGCCATCTGCTAAATCTGTTTCAGCAAGCGCGATGCTTGGCACCGATTCAATCGTTGGGATATCACCATCAATAATCGTCAGTGTGACAGTGGCCGTTTCAACATCGATATCGCCATCGCTTGACGTAAAGACGAGAGATTTAACGATATCGCCATCTTCGTGGTCTAAATCACGGTTTGGCTCAAAGCGCACGTGACCTTCGATGGTGACGAACACATCACCCTCAGTGAACGTAAATTTCTGCTCACCTGTGATTGTTGGATCTAGAGTTTGAGCGGTACCACCGTCATAAGTGAACTGGGTAATCACTGCGCCATCGGCACTTTGCGCCGTCATTACATCAATGGTATTGGTCGTCACCGTACCGTCAGCTAAATTCGGCTCGGTAATGCCCAGCGTGCCGTTCGCCATGATTTGGACGTCATCACCAATGGTCACCGATAACGGAGACATCAAGGAATCATCACCATCAGAATCGACGGCATAGACTGGTAATTCAAACGTCAGTTCGTTATTGTCGAGACCATCGGCATGGTCTAACGC
>NZ_JBFRLK010000161.1:0-1057 GCF_041469805.1 Vibrio sp. 10N.286.48.C11
GAGGCTTTGTTTCCTAAATCAGGGAACTAATGCTTAAAGCTACGATCAGATCATCTAAGTTCACTCACATACTTAGAGCAATGCCAAAGCCTCGCTACAGAACAACTAACTGGAAACAATATAACCAAGCCCTAATCAATCGTGGTTCACTGACATTCTGGATTGATGAGGAAGCGATTCAACAGTGGAAGCAACTCAAGCAAGGTAAACGAGGTCGACCTCGATTGTTTAGTGACTTAGCCATTACGACCGCCCTCATGGTTAAACGAGTATTCGCGATGCCGTTGAGAGCGTTACAAGGATTCATCGATTCTGTTTTCAAACTCGCTCAACTCCCGTTGTCATGTCCTCATTATTCATGCATCAGTAAACGAGCCAAAACGGTTAATGTGTCATTCAAGACAAAGACCCGAGGCGCAATACAGCATTTAGCCATTGATGCAACAGGGCTAAAGGTCTACGGTGAAGGTGAATGGAAAGTAAAAAAACATGGTACTGACGGGAAGCGTCGAGTTTGGCGTAAGCTCCATTTAGCCGTAGACACTGGCACTCATGAAATCATTGCGGCTGAGTTAAGTTTATCGAATGTCACTGACGGTGAAGCTCTTCCTAATTTACTGAATTAAACTCGTCGTAGAATCAATGAGATATCTGGTGATGGAGCTTACGATACAAGACAATGCTACGAAGCAATACGTATTAAACAAGCTGTTCCACTTATTCCACCGAGAGAAGGTGCTGCTTTTTGGTTACGAGGTCACCCCCGTAATCTGGCGGTAGCTTGCCAGAAATTATACGGCTCAAATAAACATTGGAAAAAGAAGTACGGTTACCATAAACGGTCACTTTCAGAGACGGCTATGTTCCGTGTAAAGACACTGTTTGGTGGGCGATTAAGTTTAAGAAACTATAATGCTCAGGTTGGTGAAACCTACGCCATGATTAAAGCGTTGAATAAGCTCACAGGGTTAGGTATGCCTAAAACGATAGAAATAGCCTAATAATCACCCATACTGGCCGTTTCTATCTGAGATCCAATTAGGAAACAAAGCCCATC
>NZ_JBFRLK010000162.1:0-5239 GCF_041469805.1 Vibrio sp. 10N.286.48.C11
GTCTCCCTCCACCATATTCTCCTTAATTGGAAAATCGAAAAGCCAACTCATTGAGTTGGCTTTTTTCGTTTCTGAGCTTTATCTCTTACTAAACGTGTCTTCTAAAACAACCCTCAACTTCCTAAACACTAACCCGCTCCTACAAATAACTAAGCGATCTAGCCCATTCAAACATCAGTGATCCCATACTTCTGCATGACGCTCACAAGCCAGATAAGCAGCGCAGCCTAAACAATGGCTCGATATATGTTCTTCGCATTCGTTCGCAATTATCTGTTTCTGCTGCAAAGTAACCTCAGGCTCCAATACGGGTTCAAAGAACTTTGTCATTACTCATTACATCCAAATAAAATCAGTTAGTTAGTCTCAGGTTAATCCAATCTTTAACTAAGATACATATCATTAAACGCAAAAAAGCCCCTGCTGATTCTCAGCAGGGGCTTTCTATTATTTGGTGTCATTCCGAATAACTACATCCTATTGATGTTGAGTTAAATCCTGGAATTAACCTTGAATACCAACAATTAACCAAGGTGCATTGTTAGTTGTTAGGTCACGCTCTAGGTGCCAGATATCAGTGATATCTTCTTCAACGCCATCCGCTGTGTCACGGTAACGACCGCTAAACTGAAGGCTTAGCTGTGCTTTGCTACCATCGTGGTCTGCGCGAACGATTTCAGCATCAACGTACATTACGTCTGTGTGCTGATCACCGTCTAGCTTATTACGCTCAGCTTTTAGGTCTTCAAATAGGCTTGGAGATACGTATTCTTCAATCGTGTTTAGCTCATTGTGGTTCCATGCACCTTGCAGTGTACGGTAGTGCTCACGAGAACCGTTGATGAATGCCGCTTGATCAAAGCCCGGTGGGTAGTTATGTGGAACATCGCTTTGTGCACCAAAACCGAAACCACCAGCAGTGCCTTGTGATTGAGGTTGTGCTTGCTCGAAGTTATGAACATTTGGTTGTTGCTTAGGTTGTTCAAACTTGTTCTGACCCATGCCGCCGAATGCTGGCTGTTGGCCACGTGCATTCTGCTGATTCATTGAGCCCTGCTTCGCGCCCAACATTCCGCGTAGGAATTTAAACGCTAGGAAAGCAATCAGACCCATAATCAGAATATCCATGAACTGGATACCTTCAAATGCGCCACCAAAGAATGCAGCTAAAAGACCACCAGCAAGTAAGCCACCTAGCAGACCGCCCATAAGGCCTTTCTTGCTAGAGTTAGCTGCTGTGTTCTTACCTGTTTGATCTTGACGGATCGAATTCGTGTTTTGTTGTTTTGGTGCTGGAGCCGTTTTAAAGCTTTTGCCAAATGACTTACCACCACCAAACTTTTTCGCTTCCGCGATTGGCGTCACCGCGACTGTTACCAACAGGATCGCGACTAGTGAGAAAAATCTTTTCATTATTATCCTTTATAGGTTTTTTATCTTTCGACACCTTAATCATACTCGTTAACAAAGAACAATGAAATATTCACCGTGTTTACACATGTATCATAATATTGCGGCTATTAATTGATTACTAAACTAGCGAAGGGATTGACGGCACTCAAGGGCAGCATTAAAATATTGAACGATGTTCATTTAATAGAAAGTACCCATGGCAAGACGAAACGATCATACTCGCGAACAATTAGTGCAATTAACCTTAAAAACGGTAACCGACTTCTTAGAAGAGCACTCTTATCACGAGCTAAGTCTACGTAAAATCGCCAATATGATTGGTTACGTTCCAAGTACCTTAGTAAATGTATTTGGTAACTACAACCTACTGCTTTTGCATGTGGTCGCTCAAACATTAGATGAACTGGCGTCAGAATCCGCTGCAACTGTTGAACAATCGAGCAACCCTCAACAAGCTCTATTCAACCTTGCCTACTGCTACCACGATTTTGCACAGAGACACCCTCACCGTTGGCAACTTATCTTTGAGCACAACATGAACGGTGAAAACCTTCCTGAATGGCAATCGAACCGCATCGATAGAATGACAGGCATGCTAGAGCAGTTGCTAGTAGCGATTGCTCCTGAACATACGAAAAGCGAAGTCGTTAAAGCCAGCCGTGTATTATGGTCTGGAGTACACGGAATTACTCTACTTAGCGTTGATGATAAATTTTTCGCCTCTGAGCCTATTGATGGTAAAGAGCTGATCAATAACCTAGTCTCAAACTACTTAACCAACTGGTAATCATCCAAGGAAAGACAATGAACAACAGCAGCCAATCTTCGCTGTTAACGCAAAAAAGGTTCCTACCCTACTTTATTACCCAATTTCTAGGAGCCTTTAACGACAACATATTCAAAAATGTCCTGTTACTGTTTGTTGCTTTCGCAAGCGTAGACACGCTGCCTATTTCCACCAATCTATTCATTAATTTGGCCGCTGGCCTTTTTATTCTACCCTTCTTCCTATTCTCTGCTTTGGCTGGTGTACTGGCTGACAAATACGAAAAATCGTGGTTTATCCGTAAAGTTAAGCTCCTCGAAGTAGTGATCATGTCACTGGGTGCGGTCGGTTTTATCTACGAAAGCTACGGAATATTACTTCTGCTCCTGTTCCTTATGGGAACGCAGAGTGCTTTCTTTGGTCCGGTGAAGTATGCCCTGCTTCCACAGCAGTTAGAAACAAAAGAACTGGTATCTGGTAACGCTCTCGTCGAGACAGGTACATTCTTAGCGATCCTGATTGGTACTCTAGGCGCAGGCATCATTGCATCTGAAGAAGGCGCGAAGCTCATTGCTGCGGTGTGTATTGTTTCGTTCGCCGTGCTTGGCTATGTATCAAGCTGCTTTATCCCACATGCGCCAAGTAATGCACCAGATCTTAAAGTAAAGTGGCAACCTGTAAAACTGACCTGCGCGACACTTGCGATTTCCAAAAAAGATCGCCCGACCTTTCAAGCTCTGATGTCTATCAGCTGGTTCTGGTTCCTTGGTGCGGCTTACCTAACTCAGTTCCCCAACTTCACTAAACTGCATCTAAACGGCACTGAAAGCTCCGTCGCCTTTTTACTGGCACTATTCTCGGTAGGCATTGCAATCGGCTCTTTAGCTTGTGATAAGTTATCTAATCACCGAATTGAAATCGGCATCGTGCCAATGGGCAGCTTAGGTATCTCGATCTTCGGTCTTCTGATGGCGATATCCATCCCGGAGTCTTTGCCTGACTTTAGTTCTTTCCATCAATTCGTAACCTACTCAGAGCTGTGGCCACTGTTTGCTTACCTTCTGCTTCTGGGTATCTCTGGCGGTGTCTTTATTGTTCCTCTGTATTCACTGATGCAGTTACGTGCCAAGCCCGACGAGCGTGCCCAAGTGATTGCCGGGCTCAATATCTACAACTCACTGTTCATGGTGGGAAGTGCGGTATTAGGTATTGTTTGCCT
Source organism: Vibrio sp. 10N.286.48.C11 (assembly GCF_041469805.1). NCBI lineage: Bacteria > Pseudomonadati > Pseudomonadota > Gammaproteobacteria > Vibrionales > Vibrionaceae > Vibrio > Vibrio sp. 10N.286.48.C11. The sequence continues at coordinate 3,399 of NZ_JBFRLK010000162.1, forward strand.
TAGTGTTCTAGATCTTTCAATTCCGCAGCTGTTTATCTTGCTCGCAGTGGGCAACACTTTGGTGATGCTGTACCTGTTTTATCAGGTGCCTATCTACGCTTTCCGCTTCTTTACGTGGGTGGTCACTCACACCATGTACAGAGTTAAACATAAGAACTTACATCACCTGCCAGAAAAGGGCGGTGCGTTGATTGTCTGCAACCATGTGAGTTATATGGATGCACTGCTGCTGAGTGCGGTTTGCCCTCGCTTGATCCGTTTTGTGATGGAAGAGGATTACACCAAGTTGCCGCCAATTCGACGCTTCTTGAAAAGAGCTGGGGTGATTCCAATCTCCGCGACCAACCGCAACTCGATTCGAAACGCTTTCAAAGAAGTAGAGCGTGCCCTGCATGAAGGTCACATCGTGTGTATTTTCCCAGAAGGAAAGCTCACCTCTGATGGCGAAATGGCTGAGTTCATGCGTGGTATGGAGCTGATCATCAAACGTTCCCCTGTCCCAGTGATTCCTATGGCTCTTAAAGGATTATGGGGTAGCTACTTTAGTCGTTACAAAGGCCGTGCCTGCAAAGGGTTACCCACTCGCTTCTGGACTAAGCTAGAGATAGAAGCTGGCGAGCCGATTTCACCTAAACAAGCCTCTTGTGAAACGCTTCGACAGTCAGTCTCTGACCTTCGCGGATCATTACGCTAGTTAACCAGCCCTTTATTCATATCAGTTGAACAAGCGTTAAGTTTTCCTTAACGTTTGTTCAATTCATTTAGACTTACTTATCATTTTATTGAACGTATAGTGGTCTCATCACAATAACGCCACAACAAAACAAGACTCTAAATACAATGAACCTAAAAAAGTCCGTTCCATTTTATCTTGCTGCACTGTTTTGCCTAACGCCTTGGGTTAGCTCACCGACAGCCCTGGTTATCGGTTTCCTGCTTGCTAGTTTAGGATTAGTCCCTGAACACTTGGAAGTCGGCAAACTTACCAAAAAGCTACTGGCCTACTCTATTGTTGGCTTGGGTTTTGGTATTCAGTTTGAAAAAGCATTAGCAGTAACAGGCGATGGTATTGGGCTCATTGTAACGACGATTATCGGTACATTAGTCATTGGTTGGTTCTTGGCGAAACAAATGGGGCTAGACCGCACTACGGGCTATCTTATATCTTCTGGTACCGCGATTTGTGGTGGTAGCGCGATAGCAGCAGTGGCACCCGCGATCAAAGCAGACGATGAACAGATTGGCTTGGCATTAGCCACCGTATTCGTGTTGAACTCGGTTGCTCTATTCTTATTCCCGATGATTGGTCACGCGCTTGAGCTCAGCCAACAAACATTTGGTACTTGGGCAGCGATAGCGATTCACGATACGTCTTCTGTAGTAGGTGCAGCTTCAGCGTATGGCGAAGAAGCACTGACGACAGCGACAACATTGAAGCTCGCTCGCGCACTTTGGATCATCCCAATCGCTTTAATTAGTGCGATGATCTTCAAGAACGATCAAAAGAAGATTACGGTTCCCTACTTCATTTTCTTCTATTGCGCCGCTATCGCGGTGAGTGACTTACTGCCACAATTTGAGATGGTCTATCAAGGAATCTTTGATGTGTCTAAGCGAGCACTGGTCGTGTGTTTGTTCTTAATTGGCTGTGGTATTTCAGTTGAGAAGTTAAAAGCGGCAGGGCCGAAACCACTGATGTTTGGTATTACAATGTGGGTCATGATCTCAACGGGTTCATTGGCGTGGTTAACTCTCGCTTAGCCTGCATAGAAACGCTTTAGATGATTGTCTGGTTACCTAGACACTCGGGTTAGCGAGCAGAAATCGAGTAGGAGGAGGCC
>NZ_JBFRLK010000163.1:0-1137 GCF_041469805.1 Vibrio sp. 10N.286.48.C11
TGGCCAAGTCAGCTATCTTTCATATTGACGGACAATTTAACGCTGACATTTTGTGAGCCCCCGAAAAATAAGAGAGCAGATATATGCAAAGTAATTTCCTCAGTCACTTCATGTCCTTATTATCTATTACTAGCGATTACATCTACTTTAAGGATATGAATTATAGGTTCATATTGTGCAGTCAGAACTTTGCAGAGCTTGTCGGGAAAAACTCATGGAGGGAACTTCACGATAAAGATGACTTTGATCTGTTTCCTCATGAACATGCATTAATGTATCGTAAGGAAGATGAGAAAATAATCGAAGGTCGAATACAGAAAACAACCTCAATCGAACCTTATACAGATAATGAGGGAAATGAGGGCTGGGTATCTACCTGTAAATGGCCTCTTTACAAAGATGGAGGAAGTGAGTTGATAGGAATGTTCGGTATTAGTCGTGATATTACTGAGCAAGTAAAGCTTCAAAAACTTCTTGACCTTAAGGAAAAAGAATTAGTTGAGGCAAATATAAAATTAAAGGAGCTTAGCGAGATTGATCCTTTGACAGGGCTATATAATCGTCGTATTTATTCAGCATATTTAAAAAAAATTTCAGCCTTAGCAAGGCGATCTGGTGAGCCCTTGTCACTTCTGATTATAGATATTGATAATTTCAAAAACTACAATGATAATTATGGTCATGCTGCGGGGGATACAACGCTAAAGATAATTTCTAGCCAATTAAGAAAAAATGTGTATAGAGATTCCGATCTACTAGTAAGGTATGGTGGAGAAGAGTTTGTGGCTGTATTGCCCAATACTAACCTCCGTGATGCAAAACATGTCGCAGAAAGAATAAGAAAAAATATACAAGCTGAAGCAATGACTCATGAATACTCTACCGATGCAGGTGTTGTCACGGTAAGTATTGGCATTTCTACTATCAAAGGAAAAGTTATTGATACCGATAACTTGTTTTTACAAGCTGACAATTCCCTTTATAAGGCTAAAACATCGGGAAGGAATAGGTGTGAAGCCTTTTGTTGTGGATTAGCAAATTTGGTTAGATAGTTAGAGTTCTAGGCATGAAAAAAAGTAAGTCAAATGATGCTTTAGTGAAGAGTTTGTTCAATCGGTCGAAACACACAATGGGGCA
>NZ_JBFRLK010000164.1:0-589 GCF_041469805.1 Vibrio sp. 10N.286.48.C11
TTCCGTCTTGCTCACGAAACCGGCGTAATCTTACTACCTGGTAAAGGTTTCGACACAGTACACGCATCAGTACGTGTATCACTAGCGAACCTTACTCACCACGAGTACGAGCTAATCGGCCGTGCAACACGCACTGTATTGGATGAGTACTTCGCTGAGTTTCAAGACGCATAAGTTCAAGTCTGGCTTAGAATCAAATACATGATTTAAAGCCGATGACGTCCAACTCATTAAGAATAAGCCTCGGCGATGTCGAGGCTATTCCGACCAAATAAGCACAGTGGTTAGATCGATAAAACTTCCTATCTTGATGTTCCGTTGTGTTTATTTAGTCGTCTTATCCAAGTATTCAAATCCATTTCAAACTGAAAGAGCGACGCATGAAAAGCATTATTTCTATTCAATCTCACGTGGTTTACGGGCATGCAGGAAACAGTTCTGCGGTTTTTCCAATCCAAAGAATGGGACTCGATGTGTGGCCAATCCACACTGTTCAGTTCTCTAATCACACTCAATATCAACAAGGTTGGACCGGGCAAACATTCGGCTCAGATGATATTCGAAACTTGATTCGAAACTTGATTCGAGG
>NZ_JBFRLK010000165.1:0-462 GCF_041469805.1 Vibrio sp. 10N.286.48.C11
ATCCTGCACGACCCACCATTTCCTCCCAAGGAAATAAAATTTGGGGCGATTAGCTCAGTTGGGAGAGCACCTGCCTTACAAGCAGGGGGTCACTGGTTCGAGCCCGGTATCGCCCACCATTTCCTCCCAAGGAAATAAAAATATGGGGCTATAGCTCAGCTGGGAGAGCGCCTGCCTTGCACGCAGGAGGTCTGCGGTTCGATCCCGCATAGCTCCACCATCTTTCTCCATGAAGGAATCAAAACTATCATGGGCGATTAGCTCAGTTGGGAGAGCACCTGCCTTACAAGCAGGGGGTCACTGGTTCGAGCCCGGTATCGCCCACCATCTTTAAGCACACTTTTCTTAGTAATAGAAAACTGAGTGTATTTAAAAATGGTTTTGAAAGTTTAATGCTTTAAAAACTCTTGCTCTTTAACAATTTGGAAAGCTGACTGATTGATTACTTACGAGTAATTCAAT
>NZ_JBFRLK010000166.1:0-520 GCF_041469805.1 Vibrio sp. 10N.286.48.C11
TAATTTAGGCAACAACGCCGTACGAAAATATAAACCCAACAACTAAAAAAGATATCACACTGTAAGTGTGAATGAGGTGAACGCTAGTTCTCGAATAATATTACTAGTCGAATTGACTGAATAAATCTTGATATATGAGTTTTTAAGGGTGTGGTTATCACCATTAGAATTTTGAATAGTTTTTTATTATCCAATTTTTATGGGTTATTTTTGTTTTCAGAGTAACTAAACAACTACCAAGACGGTACATAAGATGTATTTTGATCCAACGAGTACTTTTCGCAACATCAAGAACAGGTATTCTTGCCCGTAGCTTTATTCTAGAGCGCTCTCGTATCAAATAATCCGCCCCAACAGAACCCAAATAGAGTAAAGATATCAAAATACAATCCATCATATCTAACGCTTCTGCGCAAGAAAAGACAATATTTATATCAAAAAATAAGTAAAACCTTGACAATATCGAAAAATTTATCTGTTTTATGGATTATAAATAATTACTAATTTCATAAATTAACTA
>NZ_JBFRLK010000167.1:0-1032 GCF_041469805.1 Vibrio sp. 10N.286.48.C11
GCGTTAGACCATGCCGATGGCTTAGATAACAACGAACTGACCTTCGATTTGCCAGTTTATGCCGTCGACTCAGATGGTGATGATTCATTGATGTCGCCGTTGTCGGTGACCATTGGTGATGACGTCCAAATCATGGCGAACGGCACGCTCGGTATTACCGAGCCGAATTTAGCTGACGGTACGGTGACGACCAATACGATTGATGTAATGACGGCGCAAAGTGCCGATGGCGCAGTGATTACCCAGTTCACTTATGACGGTGGTACGGCTCAAACTCTAGACCCAACAATCACAGGTGAGCAGAAATTTACGTTCACTGAGGGTGATGTGTTCGTCACCATCGAAGGTAACGTGCGCTTTGAGCCAAACCGTGATTTAGACCACGAGAGTGGCGATATCGTTAAATCTCTCGTCTTCACGTCAAGCGATGGCGATGTGGATGTTGAAACGGTCACTGTCACACTGACGATTATTGATGGTGATACCCCAACCATTGAATCGGTGCCAAGCATCGCGCTTGCTGAAGCAGATTTAACGGATGGCTCGTCACCAATCATGGGTGCGGTGAGTCAAACAGAAACCATCTCATTCACGAATCAAAGCGATGATGTTGAGAAATTCCGTTTAGAACCAAGTGAGTTCAACAGTGATGACTCATTGAAATCCGATGGTCTGCCAATTGATCTGAAAGAAGATCCGACAGGCTCAGGTAACTATGTTGGTTTTACAACTAGTGCCTCGAATGTAGAAACACAGATTTTCACATTAAGCTTTAGCGCTGCGACTCTGGGGCAATATACCTTTACGCTGCTGGAGAATATCGACCACGAGGATGGTCGTGGCAATAACGACTTCACGTTCGAACTACCAGTTTACGCAGTTGATACCGACGGTGACGATTCGTTAATGTCACCGCTATCGGTGACGATTACTGATGATGTTCAAGTGATGGCAAGTGGCGATCTGACGATTGAAGAGCCTACTGTCGCCGACTTGGTTGCAGGTACGCCAGCGACATCCGTTTTCGATGTA
>NZ_JBFRLK010000168.1:0-305 GCF_041469805.1 Vibrio sp. 10N.286.48.C11
GAAGACCGCAGCGAGAAGCTAGAGTTCACGCCAGCGGTACTCAAAGTGTTGGAATATGTTCGTCCTAAGTACGCTTGCCGCCAGTGCGAGAAAACAGGTGACAGCAGCCGTATCGTTCAGAAGCCATCCCCTCAGAGTCTCATCCCTAAAAGCTTCGCCACAGAAAGCTTGCTGACCAACATCATTCTTGGCAAATACCAATACGCGATGCCACTTTATCGCCAAGAATCGCTGTTTACCCAGTCGGGTATCGAGCTATCACGCACCACCATGGCAAGGTGGGTTATCCAAGTCAGTGAGAAGTT
>NZ_JBFRLK010000168.1:1064-1184 GCF_041469805.1 Vibrio sp. 10N.286.48.C11
AAGTTCGCCCCGCTGTATGCGGCCTTGAAGGAGAACCTGCTTCAACAAGTGGTGGTTCAGGCGGATGAAACGCCGCTCAATGTGCTCAAAGAAGAGAAGAAGTGTTATATGTGGCTCTAC
>NZ_JBFRLK010000169.1:0-1020 GCF_041469805.1 Vibrio sp. 10N.286.48.C11
CCTCAACAGAAACAACAACTTGAAGAGATGCACGATTCAACTCGTGATGGTCGAGTGCGTGACCGCATCAAAGCGGTTTTACTCGCGTCCGAAAGGTGGAGTCAGACGATGATTTCTCAAGCTCTTCGTATTCACGAATCGACGGTCGCTCGTCACCTCAGTGATTATGTTCTCTCTGAAAAACTTAAGCCTGAAAATGGTGGTAGCCAGAGCCGACTTTCTGCTAGGCAAACTATGCAGCTTATCGAACATCTGGCAGAGAAAACGTACTTCCACACCCACCAAATTGTTGCTTATGTACACGCTGAGTTTGGTATTCGTTATACCGTTGCTGGCATGAATAAGTGGCTACATCACCACGGCTTCTCATATAAGAAGCCGAAAGGTGTACCGCACAAGTTTAATCCAGAGATGCAGCAAGCCTTTATCGCATACTACAACGAGACGCTAAGAAAGAGCGAAGACCCTGTGTTGTTCATGGATGCCGTTCATCCTACGCAGTCAACAAAACTGAGTTATGGCTGGATACGCAAAGGCCAAGACAAAGTGATTGAAACAACAGGCAGTCGAACTCGTCTTAATATTATCGGTGCGTTACCGCTTCAAAATATTGGCGCAACGGTGACAGATACGTATGACACGATAGACAGCGAGAGCATCGTTCGCTTCTTCTGGAAGCTCAAAAAGGAGCATTACCCGTTGGAGCAAAAAGTTCACCTAGTACTGGATGGCGCCGCCTATCATCGCTCAGAGTTGGTGAAAAATACGGCAAAAGTGCTCAATATCGAGCTTCATTACTTACCGCCTTACAGTCCAAATTTAAATCCAATCGAGCGGCTTTGGAAAGTGATGAATGAACATGTGAGGAACAATATTTACTTCTCCTCCAAGCTAGAATTTACTTCAGCCATCAAAGAGTTTTTCGATGTAACGCTACCAGAAGTTGCAGGATCACTGGCATCCAGAATTACGGATAACTTTCAGATTTTGAAACCTGTATCTTCAAGTTGAACGGGTATA
>NZ_JBFRLK010000170.1:0-214 GCF_041469805.1 Vibrio sp. 10N.286.48.C11
GTGCCTGATGTCGTTACCGCTTTGTCGGTTTCATTGATGGCAACGGTTGCGCTGCTGACAGTAGCGGCGTCGTTAGTGCCGTTAATCGTCACTTTGATCGTCGAGGGTGTGCCATCAATAGACGACACCGTGAAGGTTTCTTCAACTTTATCGCCGACGTTTAATTGGTTAAACGCACTGTTCGCGGTGAACGACCAATGACCATTGGCATCAA
>NZ_JBFRLK010000171.1:0-947 GCF_041469805.1 Vibrio sp. 10N.286.48.C11
ATAGATTCAACGGTAAAGGTTTGCTGGAAGCTTTCCCCTGCGCCTAAATGTTGGACTTTATCATTGTCAATATCGTATGACCAATGGCCCTTTGCGTTGATATTGAACCGACCACCTTCGGCGGTGGTGATGGTTTGTGCAATAAAACCGGCTTGGTCGTGATCCGGGTCAATCACGTGTAACGTGCCGCCACTGCTGAGCTGATTAGTGGTATTGCCAAAGGAAGTGTGATCTTCGTAAACATGATTATTGAAGCTGGAGTAGGGCGTCACTGCAATTTTTGCTTGGTTATCTTCACCGGTCACCTTCACCATAATGGTGAGCTTTTGACCATCATTGGTTTCGATTTCGTAGGGGAGCTCCATCGACTCGCCAGCATGTAGGCTACCAATGAGATCGTCCGCATGACGATTGGTAACAGCTTCTAATCTGAATTGATAAGTGCCATTAGGCCAAACATCAAGGTGACCAGGCTCAACCCCTTGGCCTAAATACTTCCCGCTAAAAACAAACTGAGTGTTATCACCACTATCAGGGTCAATTAGCTGAAGCTGGCCTCTATAGAATTTAAATTCACTATCCAGCGCTTGTGTTTCAGTGAGCTGAATGACATTAGAAACCAGTGTGGCTTTATCATCTGTCCCGGCAATCGTAAGCGTGGCGGTTTGTTGCGTACTTCCACCATGGCCATCTTCTACTTGATAGGTGATAGCGATTTGTTGCGACTGACCATTTGCCAAATGATTAAATGCGGGATCAGTGGCATCAACAATTAATGTATGACCATCAGTATCTAAGGTGATGCCTGCGGGGATTTTCCCTGCCTGAGGTTGACCATCGATGGCATATTCAAGGTGCCTGATGGTTAAAGCGTCGCCCTCTTTATCTGTGGCGCCTACTAGCAGATTGAGGGTGTGATGATTATCGGCCCCCTCACTGACACTGTC
>NZ_JBFRLK010000172.1:0-2613 GCF_041469805.1 Vibrio sp. 10N.286.48.C11
GTGTTATTAAGGCTATCCATAGCTAAATTTCACAATAATTCATCAATCTTAATTAGATCACATTTTTACTTTAATTGGTATTAGTTGGAGTCCCTTCTTCAAACTTGACGTAAATAATCTGGTTTGGAGGTGGTGGTGGAACGTGAATACACGCACCATAAAAGGGAACCAAAAGAAACTCAGAGATTGACTCTGAGTCCCCTTCTAATGGAATCACGAAACCCGGTATTTTGACGTTGCTGCCATTCAGTTCTGGACGAACACTTCCCACTAGAGCCTGCTGAGCAACATTCGCACTATGGTCAAGGGCAGCAAGGGTTTCATCGCTGACGCGTGCACGTTCGCTTTCTGGGATCAGATCAAGCCACTCAATTTCTACCGTATTTTCATCGCGCACTTGGTTTGCTGCAAAAGAGGCAGAGCTGAATGTCACCATGATCAAAGAAGCGATGAACAATATGTGTTTCATATATTAACCTTTGTATTGTACATAACCCTTGTGCTGCACAGATTTGCGCGTCGATGGAAATTGCCACCGGTTTAAGGGGGATTAAGCCGATGGCGAGGGACAAAGCGAGCTAGGGCTTATTTCACTTGGTACTTGCTGTTAGTACGGATGTAGATTGTTGCCTCAGAGTCCCCCGTGTTGGTGATGTTATGAGAGAACTTGTCCTCAGATTCCACGTAGCTTCCCGGGTTTAAAGTAAGATTGCTGCTTTGTTCTTTTGAGTTGTACTCAATCGAGCCTGCAATCACAACGGCGCGGAACTCACTTGCGTCTGTAGTGATTTTGCCGTCAAAACCGGCAGGCAGTTTAATCATTGAGCCACCCATATCAGAGGTACTACCCCAAACGTATGTGGATTGAACACCTTCTGCACTGATGTCGTGAAGATCGCTGCTGTTTAGCCACACAATGTTGTCTTTATGCAGGTTCAGAGGGCGTTCGCCATTATCGAATTTTTCCGCAGACGGTTTAACTAGATATGGCCCCGCATCAATCTCAAGATAGATTAGGTTAGTTTCGCCGTTCGCTGCCGTTGTGTGGTCTTCACCTGCTGGCTGCGTCCAGAATGAACCGGGTGGCATCCACATTTTTTCTGATGTTGGGTCGTCGTTATGCATCTGACCTTCAATCACGATACCGCGATACGTGATGTTATGAATGTGCGGTGGTGATTCAAAGCCTTTCTTAAAGCGTACTAACATACCTGTTGCGGTATCGGTTGTACGGTCACCCCAAAGGTCGGCTGCTCCTGGGCTAAGTACGCCGCGCAGCGGGTTCAGATAACCCCACTCAATGTCGTTAGCAGCGACAACTTTTGAAGCGCCTTCATCGGCAAAAGAAGGAGTAGTAAGTAGAGCTGTCGCTAGTGCTAATGTCGATGCTTTAATTAGTGATTTCATAGAAATGTCTCTGCTGTGTTTGCTTGAGATGAATAATATTCAAAGTTATCATTCGATAAACGGACTAATCTTTAATAAACTTTCCTTAAATCGTGGATAATAAAGATTGAACCATTGCGAGTGGGCGATGAAGAAGGATGGTTATGAAAATTTCGGATTTACAGGTATTGCTGAAAGTTGCCGAGCTTCAATCTATTACAGCGGCGGCGAATCAACTGGATATTAGCTCGTCTGCGGCAAGCGTGTCATTAAAACGAATAGAGCAAGTATTAGGCGCCGAATTATTTGTTCGAACGACCCGAAAGATGCGCATAACTCCAGAAGGTGAACGCTACTTGCCTTTGTGCCAACAAGCATTGGATTTGTTGCAACAAGGACAGGTGTTGGTCAAGGAAGAGCAGCAATCCATCAGTGGGGAAGTTCGTATCGCGGTGTCTTCTGAGATGGGGCGCAACCTGATGCGCGTTTTGCTAAATGGTGTGATGGATAAACATCCAGACGTATCTCTAAGGCTTCACGTAAGTGATAGCCGAATCGATTTTTACCGAGATGGAGTTGATGTAGCGTTGCGAGCAATGACCAAAGGGGCGGCGCAGGAATCCAACTTGTATGGATTTAAGATCTGCAATATCCCGCACGTTTTATGTGCTTCTCCTGATTATATTGAAAATCATGGTCGACCTATGGTTCCCGGCGATTTGTATCAACACAATGCCCTACTCTACAAGCTCTATGAGGTCTTACACGACGGTTGGGAGCTTTATCACGATGATCAAAAATACAGAATCAAAATGAACAGCGATAGAGCGGTGAATGATGGTGATATCGTGCGTAGGTGGTGCATTGATGGAGCAGGGATAGCGAAGAAATCAGCTATTGATGTTGGAAAGGACCTACTCGCGGGCCGATTAGAAAGGATATTGGCCGATTGTGAGATACCACTGACCGAAATGTGGCTCGTCTTGCCAAGTCGTCAGTTAATCTCTCCAGCGATTCGATTGATACGTGATGAACTCAAAGCCAAGATTCATCAACTTCGTCATGAATTGCTTGCAAAAGGGTTGATAGAAACACGTGAATGGCCGCTGGATAACTAGCCGTGATCGCTAATAATGGTTCTGGGGACTAGTTAAACTAACGTTTGCCATACTTCAGTTAATTCGTCTTTCCCTAATTTAGCAAAAGTGCTAACTCAGAAATGTCCGT
>NZ_JBFRLK010000173.1:0-1055 GCF_041469805.1 Vibrio sp. 10N.286.48.C11
AAGATTTTAGCTACAACACCAGCACCAACTGTACGGCCACCTTCGCGGATTGCGAAACGTAGACCTTCGTCCATTGCGATTGGAGCGATTAGCTCAACAGTCATTTGAACGTTGTCACCTGGCATTACCATTTCTACGCCTTCTGGTAGAGTGATGTCGCCTGTTACGTCAGTTGTACGGAAGTAGAACTGTGGACGGTAACCTTTGAAGAAAGGAGTGTGACGGCCGCCTTCGTCTTTAGAAAGTACGTATACTTCAGACTCAAACTTAGTGTGTGGGTTGATAGAACCTTTCGCAGAAAGTACTTGACCACGTTCAACGTCATCACGCTTAGTACCACGTAGAAGTGCACCAACGTTCTCACCTGCACGACCTTCGTCAAGCAGTTTACGGAACATTTCAACACCAGTACAAGTAGTAAGAGTAGTCTCTTTGATACCAACGATTTCTACTTCGTCACCTACACGTAGGATACCGCGCTCGATACGACCAGTTACAACAGTACCACGACCTTGAATTGAGAATACATCTTCAATTGGTAGTAGGAACGGTTGGTCAACTGCACGCTCTGGCTCAGGAATGTAAGAATCTAGTGCTTCTGCAAGCTCAACGATCTTGTCTTCCCACTGCTTCTCGCCGTTTAGTGCGCCAAGTGCAGAACCTTGGATAACTGGTAGGTCATCACCTGGGAAGTCGTATTCAGAAAGAAGTTCACGAACTTCCATCTCAACTAGCTCAAGTAGCTCTTCGTCATCTACCATGTCACATTTGTTCATGAATACGATGATGTAAGGGATACCAACTTGACGACCAAGTAGGATGTGCTCACGAGTTTGAGGCATAGGGCCGTCAGTCGCAGCAACAACTAGGATACCGCCGTCCATTTGTGCAGCACCAGTGATCATGTTTTTAACATAATCCGCGTGTCCTGGACAGTCTACGTGTGCGTAGTGACGTGCTGGAGTGTCGTACTCAACGTGAGAAGTTGCGATTGTGATACCGCGCTCACGCTCTTCTGGAGCGTTATCGATAGATGCGAAATCTTTAGCAACACC
>NZ_JBFRLK010000174.1:0-224 GCF_041469805.1 Vibrio sp. 10N.286.48.C11
GATGATGTGACCAGCTTCCGCATTGAACCAACCGAGTTCAATGTTGGCGGTACTTTGACATCCAACGGTTTGGCCGTCGAGCTGAAGGCCGACCCAACCACACCGGGCGGCTACATCGGTTATGTTACGAATGGTTCGAACGTTGAAACTAACGTGTTCACGATTAGCTTCTCAGATACCAATTTAGGTCAATACACCTTCACCTTACTTGAAGCGCTTGACCA
>NZ_JBFRLK010000174.1:1029-1698 GCF_041469805.1 Vibrio sp. 10N.286.48.C11
AAATCTTGCAGACGGCACAATCACAACCAGTACCATCGATGTGATGCCAGAGCAGAGTGCTGACGGTGCGACGATCACTCAATTTACGTATGATGGTCAAACTCGAACATTGGATCAAACTGACAATGGTGAGCAGCAATTTAGCTTCACAGAAGGTGAGTTGTTCATCACTCTTGAAGGTGAAGTACGCTTCGAACCAAACCGCAATCTAGACCACACGGTTAGCGAAGACATCGTCAAATCGATTGTGGTGACCTCAAGCGATGGCGATGTGGATGTTGAAACGGCGACGGTTGTTCTGACCATTACCGATGGTGATATTCCAACCATCGAATCCGTACCAAGCGTGACGCTATCAGAAACACAACTTTCTGATGGCTCGACACCAAGCGGCAGTACGGTGAGTCAAACCGAGACTATCTCGTTTACCAACCAAAGTGATGATGTCGAGAAGTTCCGAATCGAACCTACTGAGTTCAATGTGGGTGGTGCGTTAACGTCGAACAACATTGCGGTTGAGCTTAAAGAAGACCCAGCAGACTCAGGCATCTATACCGGCTTTATTGACGACGGTGGAACGGACGTTCCTGTCTTCAGCTTAAGCTTTTCAGGTACCACGTTGGGTGAATACACCTTCACGTTGCTTGAGGCGTTAGACCATGCCGATGG
>NZ_JBFRLK010000175.1:0-646 GCF_041469805.1 Vibrio sp. 10N.286.48.C11
CGGTAACGACATCAGGCACGCTAACCAGTACGGATTTGGATAACCCGGATAACACCTTTACACCAGGTTCGATCACGGGAACCCACGGTGATTTAACCATTGATGCCAATGGTCACTGGGGGTTTACCGCCAACAGTGCGTTCAACCAACTCAACGTTGGCGATAAGGTTGAAGAGACCTTTACGGTTGCTTCTGTGGATGGTACACCATCGACTGTTAAGGTCACCATCAACGGCACAAACGATGCCGCGACGGTTAGTAGTGCGACTGTGGCTGTCGATGAGACGGATAAAGCCGTCACGACTTCAGGAACTCTGACCAGCAGAGATATCGATAACCAAGACAACACCTTCACACCAAGTTCGCTCACTGGTACACATGGCAATCTAACCATTGATGCCAATGGCCACTGGGTATTTACCGCTAACAGCGCGTTTAATCAATTGAATGTCGGCGACAAGATCGAAGAGACCTTCACTGTCTCGTCTATTGATGGCACAGCGTCAACGATCAAAGTGACAATTAATGGCACCAATGATAAAGCGACGGTCAGTACCGCAACGGTCAGTGTGGATGAAACTGACAAAGCGGTAACCACATCAGGAACGTTGACCAGTACTGACGTGGATAATCCAGATAATACCTT
>NZ_JBFRLK010000176.1:0-209 GCF_041469805.1 Vibrio sp. 10N.286.48.C11
GATGAAGAAGCAATAAGTGGGTGGGCGCAAAGCAAACAGAATAAGCGCGGGAGGCCACGTCGGTTCAGTGATTTAGCTATTACGACAGCACTCATGGTGAAACGAGTTTTTTCTATGCCACTGAGAGCGCTGCAAGGATTTATCGACTCGATATTTAGGTTAGCCCATGTGCCGTTAAGTTGTCCGCATTACACCTGCATCAGTCGTAG
>NZ_JBFRLK010000177.1:0-257 GCF_041469805.1 Vibrio sp. 10N.286.48.C11
ATGGTTTAGTCGCCAAACAAAAATCATACACAAACTACCGTTTTCATGCCGAATCATACTTTCCTATCTTCATTCTGGGAAGGCTTTCAAATAGTAAAGTCTCACCAGACAGCATCACTTATTACCCTGACTCTTAAACCTAACTCTGAGGCTAAGTGCCTTTGTGGTCTCGAGGCCGAGGCTATTCATGAGTATCAATGGCGTCATGTAAAAGAGGCCATGTTGCTCGGTGTTCCTGTTGAACTTTCCGTTCAAAC
>NZ_JBFRLK010000178.1:0-478 GCF_041469805.1 Vibrio sp. 10N.286.48.C11
ATTTTTGCGTTCGGGCAGTGCGCTTGAACTTCAAGGTCAAAAGCCGTATTCATGTCCATCGCGACCGCTTCGATATTATTGCCATGCTTGCCTAACAGCTCGAAGAACGGTCGTATGTCCTTGCGGCTACGGCCTAACCCTATCCAAATGACTTGATGAGTCTTAGCGTCAGCGATGACCGTGGCATACCTATGTCCTTTAAAAATGGCGAACTCGTCCATGACAAGCTGCCTTAGCTCTCCCCATTTCACTGACGGTACCACTTGTCGAAGTCGGCGTTATCTATCTCTTCAATGGTGTGCCAATGTACGCTCGTTAACTGGGAGATATGCTTAATGGGAAGAAGAGGCAGCAGTTGTTCTATATAACTTTTTAAGCGCTTCGTTATACGAGCATAAGGCTCTAACCAAGATAGAGACTCTGTTTTTATGCCGCAGTCACGACACTTAATTCTTCGAGTTTGAACGGAAAGTTCAAC
>NZ_JBFRLK010000179.1:0-1094 GCF_041469805.1 Vibrio sp. 10N.286.48.C11
GCCCCCTCACTGACACTGTCGGTTAAAGGCGTCACATCAGGGTTGTCGTTAACCGCAGCCAAGTTGGTGGTTGCGCCGGTGTGGGTGATACCGCCGTGTGCATCCTTAACGTCATAGCTAAAATGGACATCGCCGTTATAGTCTTTCTCTGGGGTAAAGGTGAAGGTGCCGTCTTGGTTGTCTCGAATGGATCCATGGTTGGCAATCAGGTTGGCGACGGTAAGCTGACCTTGGTCGTTATTATCAATATCGGTTGCATGCGCCAGCAAATCAGCCGTAGTAATGGTTTGAACAGAGTCTTCCTTGCCTGAGTTTAACTGTACCTCACTTGATACTGTGGGGGCGTCATTAGTGCCGTGGATGGTAATGACGATATCGTGGGTGGTGCCATCTTTAGAATGCACCGTCACGGTATCCGTTAAGGTTTCGCCTTTACCTAAGTGCTGGATTTCAGGTTTGCGGTTATCTATGTAGTAATTCCAGTTTCCTTTTGGGTCAATTGCCAATTGGCCACCCAGTGATGAAGAATATGGCCGCCACTCTGGGTGCATTGCTGCAGAGATAAGGGTTTTAAAATCAAAGCCTGATTCATCCTTGTCGGGGTCAATAGCAGATAATGAGCCTTGAGCCTCCAATTTATAGGCGTAGTTTCCTTGCACGCTGGCATGAGGGTTTAGGTCTTCAGTAACACTGCCAATATCAATGCCTGCAATAACAGCATTATCTTGTACCGCCGCTAAAGTGGTACTGGCGCCAGTGTGTGTCACACCACCGTGGGCATCCTTAACGTCATAACTGAAGTGTACATCGCCGTTATAGTCTTTCTCTGGGGTAAAAGTGAAGGTGCCATCGGTATTTAAGGCAATAGCACCGTGGTCAGCCTGTAGGTTTTCAATGGATAATTTGCCAATATCGTTGTCGTCAACATCGCTAGAATTGGCCAGTAGCTGTGCTGGGGTGAGGACTATTTGGGTATCTTCTAAGCCATTAGCTAAACGCACTTCAGCCGATGCGACCGGAGCATCATTGGTGCCATGAACGGTCACTGTGATATCTTTTTTAGCACTGCCATCAATAGATTCAACGGTAAAGGT
>NZ_JBFRLK010000180.1:0-211 GCF_041469805.1 Vibrio sp. 10N.286.48.C11
CCTGATGTCGTTACCGCTTTGTCGGTTTCATCGATGGCAACGGTCGCACTGCTGACGGTAGCGGCATCGTTGGTGCCGTTAATAGTGACTTTAATGATTGATGGTATGCCATCGATGGACGTGACCGTAAATGTCTCTTCAACTTTGTCACCAACGTTGAGTTGGTTGAATGCACTGTTGGCGGTGAACACCCAATGACCATTGGCATCAA
>NZ_JBFRLK010000181.1:0-281 GCF_041469805.1 Vibrio sp. 10N.286.48.C11
GACATTAAGATGGTGTTTTACTTTTCAGTAATCGGCATCGCAATAAAGAATTGCGTGCCCTGGTGGTGGAATTGGTAGACACAAGGGATTTAAAATCCCTCGACGTTCGCGTTGTGCCGGTTCAAGTCCGGCCCGGGGCACCATCTATTTGATTATTACCTCGCTTGGTATTAATCAAAAGAGTTGTTCTCTTAAAACACTATTGAAGGCGCCTTGGCAGAGTGGCTATGCAGCGGATTGCAAATCCGTGGACCTCGGTTCGACTCCGGGAGGCGCCTCCA
>NZ_JBFRLK010000182.1:0-745 GCF_041469805.1 Vibrio sp. 10N.286.48.C11
TGAGGTTATTGTGACTTCAGCCTAATTAGTGAAAATATGACTTCACGTCATCCCTTATTCCATATGGGTTTTTCATGATCTTGCCCTGACATGAACATTGTGTGGTGACCCGTTAGAAAATATATTTTAAAGGTGTTAAACGAGCCAATAAAATATTCACAACGAATGCGAAGAACATAATTAGAGCCATTTCATAACCGAATGCTTCTTGTGCTAATGCAACAATTGCTTCGTTATTTGGAATAACACCACTTACGCCGAATGCTTCAGTAAATACAACAGAGAAGTTATTTAGTGCGCCAACAAGAGCGCCAGCACCAAAACCTAAAATTAGGAAACCCATTACGGTTTTAATTGTGCCTTTTAGAATGGTAGAAACATCTGCTTTTTGTGCAACCAGGCCGATAAAAGCAATTAAACCTACCATGATCGCCGGCTCTTTTAATAAGCCGAGCATGAACTCGAAAAAGTTTTGCATAATTTTGACCTTACATGAAAGTTTTTAGTTGTTCTTCAATAGATGCTTTGTCAAAAATATTTTTAAGGCTGATGATATTCTCTTTACCAGCGTCTTTTAGTTGGTTTGCAACGTCTGTTGCTGCAACCCAAATATCCGCATTGCTTGATGCTGCAGATGATAGATCTTCGTGATCAACTTCTGCTTCGAAACCGATTTTTTTAGCGACTTCTTTTACTGCCATTTCCATCATTAGAGAAGTACCAAGGCGGCTTTGTTGCGTAATTC
>NZ_JBFRLK010000183.1:0-2023 GCF_041469805.1 Vibrio sp. 10N.286.48.C11
ACGGACATTTCTGAGTTAGCGACTTTGCTAATTTAATAACATGCGAATAATTCTAGGTATTGGAAAATCGCTTGGTAAGGTGTCTAATTTCGTGGTGCGGCTCGATATCGAGCCATCAACCACTTTAGTAGTCAGTCTAGTGCTTAACATAGTAAACAATTAAGCATGATAGTATCCATGAGTGTTTGTTCGTGGGTGGCTACCTGTCTTTTACTTGAATCAACAAACAAATGAGGATTAAACCGATACCACTCCAACCAAGCAGCGGTATCGACTCGCCAACCACCACCACAGCTAAAGCTGCTGCTACAACAGGCTCAAAAAGCGTAATCAAACTTGCACTGCTTGCGGTCACAAACCTTAGGCCAAATCCATAAGCAATATAACCTAAACCCATTGGAATCAAAGCCATATAGCCAACTACCAGAATATTGGTTGTTGATGCAAAAAGGTTTTCGCCAGTGACCAAAAGTGTTGGGAGCAAAATTAATGAACCAAAACCAAAAATACAGCCTAAAGCCGATTGGGATTCGACACCCTGTTCAATGAGTGTTTTAGCAACCCATGAATAGACGGCATAAAATAAACCCGCCATAAGACCCAACAAGATGCCAATCAGTCTTAAGTTACTGACTGTATCGGTTGCATATGACTCTGAGAAAACTAACAACATGATGCCTGCAATTCCGACAGAGAAGCTTAGCAACCATTTTTTCGTGATGTTTTTACCTTTGCTAAATAGACACTCAAGTAAAACCGCAAAAAACGGTGCTGTAGCAATAGAAATCACGGTACCAATTGCGACACCAGCCAGCCTCATGGAGGAATAAAATGCTAATGGATAAGCAGCTAAAGCAATTGCACTAATCGCCAATTTCCTCTTATGATTCAGAATCTTTTTGAAATCATGTCGAAGTTGCTTGCGAGACAGTGCGACTTGAAAAAGCCCACCAACCCCCATTGAAAAAGCACCTATTGCCAGAGAACTGATATCTGGAGCTAAACTAGCGACTGTGCCAGTAGTGCCCCATAAGATTGAAGCAAACAGTATCGAGAAAATGCCGAGCTGATAGGAAGTATAGCGATTGTACAACATAAATATATCTACCGAGGAACTGATAACAAGGCAGAAATCTTAGGCGATTAATCACATCATGTATTTGCTAAAAGGACGCAATAGTTGCTTAAATAGACCAACTCAAGAACGAGCGAACGCTCTTGGTGACATTCCATAGTAGGTGGAAAAACGTCGACTAAAAGCTGAAAGGTCACTGTATCCTACTCGTTCAGCTATTAACTGCACAGGTAAGTCAGTATGGGTCAGCAGTGCCTTAGCCTTTTCCATACGTTGCTCAGTGATGTATTTGAACACACTCATTCCTATGTTTTCTTTAAAAAGCTTCTTGAACTGGGTTGGACTAAGATATATAGCCTTAGCAAGCGATTGAATAGTTAGAGGCTCGGCTAGCCGTTTGCTGATCATGTTCTGCACTGCACGAATTCGTGGATCGCTCGTTCGAGACAACTCTTGCTGTCCCAGCAATAAAGTAAAAATATTGACTATAGAGGCTTCAATTTGATTATCCACCTGATATTCAAGTTGCTTTTCAACAAAATGAAGAAAGCTCAACAAAGGGGGAGAGGTTGAAAAAACGGCTAACTCCTCACTGATCAAATGTGAAGGAAGTTGATCATAATCAGCTACAATGAATCGTGCGGCTTCATCAGCAGTAAATCCATGTGCTATTCCTTTTGGGATCACCACGCACTCACCGACACTCACCTTACCCAAGAAACCATTCATATCAATATGAATATTGCCTTGAATAGGCAGTACCAGTTGATGATAGCTATCGTGAACATGGCTACTAAAGTGCTTTGTGTAAGTGCGAATACTTAAACTAGTTTTCATATCAACAACAAGTTAGAAAAAAATAACAGGCATCTTCCGCCACTTTCGCTCATAACAAAAAGTAGGTCAAGCAGACGCTTCACGTAACTTAAAATGGTCGGGTAGACGACA
>NZ_JBFRLK010000184.1:0-253 GCF_041469805.1 Vibrio sp. 10N.286.48.C11
ATCCTGCACGACCCACCATTCTTTCTCCACGAAGGAATTAAAACTATCGTGGGCGATTAGCTCAGTTGGGAGAGCACCTGCCTTACAAGCAGGGGGTCACTGGTTCGAGCCCGGTATCGCCCACCATTCTCTAAATATTCTTGGAAGTTAAACCTCCAAACCACTTCTTATGTCGCTGGTTGGATTTTTCGACTGTGAGAGTCTTTAGAAAATGAACTTCACAAGAAGTATCATTGCTCTTTAACAATTTGGA
>NZ_JBFRLK010000185.1:0-1743 GCF_041469805.1 Vibrio sp. 10N.286.48.C11
TCGAATCAAGTTTCGAATATCATCTGAGCCGAATGTTTGCCCGGTCCAACCTTGTTGATATTGTGTGTGGTTGGAAAATTGTACCGTATGGATAGGCCATACTTCGAGTCCCATACGTTGCATAGGAAAAACGGCAGAGCTATTGCCAGCATGGCCAAAGACCACATGAGACTGAATTGAAATTACACCTTTCAAACCGTCACTCCTCTTCTGAATATAGTTTTTGATGTCTTGAGTAAATTTTAAAGTCAAAGTACTGAACTTTGGTAATCCCCTTTGATGGGGAAGATCCATCAAGACATGAAATGTAAGAATGTCTCTATAACGATTAGGTTTGAGAGATCGATAAAGAACGCACCAATTAACGGCACGATAAAATACGCTTGTGGCGATGGGCCGTAGTAACCCGTGATACCATTCATATTGAGCATGGCTGTCGGTGTCGCACCCAAACCAAAGCCCGCATGACCACTTGCCATCACCGCGGCATCATAATTTTTACCGAGTAGCTTATAGGTAACGGACGTAACAAACACAATAGTAAACAATGTTTGAATCGTTAGGATAACCACCAGCGACAACGCCATATCAAACAGCTGCCAAAGTTTGATTTCAAGCAATGCCATAGATAAGAAGACACTTAGGGCAATTGAGCTTAAACGTGCCACTTCGACCATCGCAATCTTGGCAGGTTTGCTCTCGCTAAATAGTGTTGAGAATAGTGCACCAACAAATAACGCATAGACGAAATTTGGCACCATGTTCAGCCAATGCACATCGAGCACAAGCACTAAACTATGTAGCATTTGGCTGAGCTCAACACAGCATGCTAAAAGAACAACGCTTCCGATGCCATGTAGTACATTGCCCTTAGTCGGCATGTGATGGGCCTTTTTGTGTTCCACATCTGCTGCATGTACGTTCGGTGTTGAAAGTTGATTTTTTTCAACCAAATACGTGCCTAAAGGCGCTCCGATAATACCGCCAATCACAAGACCAAAAGTGGCACAGGCCATCGCGATTTCGAGTGCATTATCGACACCAAAATGGTCATGAAACATCGACGCCCATGCAGCACCTGTACCATGCCCACCTGATAGGGTGATAGAGCCCGTCATCAGTCCTAGCTTAGGATCCAGCCCTAAGAACGAGGCTGCAGCGACACCAATAGCGTCCTGAAAAATAATATAAACAACGGCGATTCCGAGAAAGACAACGAACAAGCGTCCACCTTGGAATAGCTGCTTGATATTTGCGCTTAAACCAATGCCTGCGAAAAACATCAGCATCAACGTCTCTTTATAAGGAAGTTCAAATTCGAACTCCATTCCCATGCGATATAAGCAAGTAGTAATTAAGGCTGCGATGCACCCACCAATCACCGGCCCTGGGATATGATATTTACTTAATATTGGTGTGTGTTTTTTGGTTACCTCACCAAACAACAACATCAAGAGTGCCAAAATGGCAGATTCAACGGCATTTACAGAAATTACATTCATTATCACGACCTAAACAACCGAATAAAAAAGCCCCGACTTGACGGGGCTTATATTTTCTAGCAACTACGAATTACGCAGAGAACTCTTGGAAGTACTCATCCAACACAGTGCGTGTTGCACGGCCAATTAGCTCGTACTCGTGGTGAGTAAGGTTCGCTAGTGATACGCGTACTGAGGCGTGTACTGTGTCGAAACCTTTACCAGGTAGTAAGATGACGCCAGTTTCGTGAGCAAGACGGAA
>NZ_JBFRLK010000186.1:0-216 GCF_041469805.1 Vibrio sp. 10N.286.48.C11
GTCCACTCCGCCACTTATTCAGAGTTTCAGCTCTTTAAAACTGAAAATAGGGGTGTAGCTCCAATTGGCAGAGCAGCGGATTCCAAATCCGCGTGTTGGGAGTTCGAATCTCTCCACCCCTGCCATATTTAAGGCTCTAGCAGAAATGCTAGAGCCTTTTTGCTTTCTGGAATTTAATAAATTACAGAAAGTAGCCTGGTATAATACCAATCCGGA
>NZ_JBFRLK010000187.1:0-261 GCF_041469805.1 Vibrio sp. 10N.286.48.C11
GAGTTTGAGTAGTCATAATAGATACCTTACTTTCATAAATTTTAGCAAGTCGATCCCCTTCCCTATGTTTGGCCAGGGAATCGCTTAGTGTTTTAATTGGATTGACGTCTTAGACTGACGTTATAGTCTGAATTACATACCAGCGTTGACGGAGATAATGCCGACGATGATTGGTCCCCAAAGGGTCAATAGCACGTTGGCTACTGCGTAAGTCACTGTGAATGAGAATACTGGAGTTGCATTGCCTGTTTTTTCCATCAA